>WQZW01000279.1 GCA_009780545.1 Treponema sp. | reverse complement strand
CAAGCATGTCGAGTGGATCTATATGGTGGCAAGGAAGGCCTTGGAGCGGGCCGGAATAGAAGCCGGGGATGTCGATGCGGTTGCGGTAACCGGGAGGCCGGGACTGCTCGGGTCGCTGATCGTCGGGCTGACCTTCGCCAAGACCTTTGCCTGGGCTCGGGGCATCCCGCTCATCGTGGTCGACCATATGAAAGCCCATCTGTACGCATCGCAACTGGTTTCAGGCGATTCCGGCCCGGCCGAGCCGCCGGCCTACCCTTTCCTGGGGCTTCTGGTTTCAGGCGGGCATACGATTGTCTGCCGGGCCGACGGCTTCGACGACATTTCCGTGCTGGGGACGACCATCGACGATGCGGTGGGCGAGGCCTTCGACAAGGTTGCCAAGCACTACGGTTTCGGCTATCCGGGCGGGGCCGTCATCGACCGCATGGCCCGGGACGGCGATCCGAAAGCCTTCCGCTTTCCCCTGCCCAGCCTGCACAAGGGCGATCACCGCTACGACGTTTCCTACTCCGGCCTGAAGAACGCCGTGATCAACCAACTGGAACGGTTTAGGGTCAAACCGGCCGGCCCGAACGAGCCTGCCGACATTGCCGCCGCCTTTCAGAAAACCGCCGTGAGGATTCTCCTGCGGGCCCTGTTCAACGCCGCCGAGGATTCCGGGCTTTCCACGGTGGTCTCGGGCGGCGGGGTTGCGGCCAATTCGCTGCTCCGCAAAAGCCTTGCCGAAAAGCCCGGCCTGCGGGCCGTCTTTCCCCCGCCGGAACTCTGCGGCGACAACGGCGCGATGATCGCCGGCATCGGCTACCGCTACCTGGAACGGGGCGACCGTTCGCCCTTGGATGCCACGGCCTCGGCACGGGTTGCCGGGTTCAAGAAGAAGTATCCGTAAGGGAAAGCCGGGGAAGAGGCTCTGGGGCGAATCACCCCCGGCCTTACCTGCTGCTGGCCTTCACAAGTTGACACCGTAGTTTTTAAAATTCTTGATTGTATTCGGAGGGTACATACCCCGCCCTTTAGGGCGTTAAAAGGGTATGTACCCTCCGAAAATCACCTTACCTAAACAACATACCCGCCATTTATGGCGGGGTTGTTGATTGTATTCGGAAGGTACATACGCCGCCGGTTAGGAGCCGGCGCGGGGAATTGCCAATCTCCGCGGGAGGTTGGCAATTCCCCTAAATCCAGTCCGACTTCGTCAGATTGGATCGTTTACAACCAGAGACGGATACCGAAGCCCAGCGGAACGCCGGCCACGGGGAATCTGACCCCGCTGTGGTCGCCGGAACCGAAATCGATACGGACTCCCAAACTGGGGGCGGCATCGACGAATATCTCCAGGAAGTTTACCGGTTGTATGCTGATCCCGATGGGCAGCCTTGCCCCAAGGCCCAGGTACCAGTAAACGGGGCCGGCGATGTTCCGGTACACCAGGTAGTGGTCGCCCTGAATGCCCAGGCCGAAGTAGTTGTCGCCTATCCCGAGGTTCACCGCCCAGAAGATCGGGGAACCCGGCAGCTTCAGCGACAACGACGGCCCGCTGTTGCCGACACCGTAATTGCCAAGGCCGATCTGCTGCTGCCACAGAACGCCGATGCCGAACCCGCTCGGCTGGGCGTAAGCGGCGGTACCGCCAAGCACGACCGCCAGCACGATTCCCATAATCACCTTTTTCATAATTCCTCCAATTGATGTAACGGTCCTCACAACGGCCGTTCGTGTCATACTACAGCATCGGCAACTTGCTCCGCAAGACCGTAATCCTGCGGCTAAGTTCCCTAAGCCCCGAGCGAAAGGCCGGGCGGACACGTGCACTTTATCTTACGTCCGACCTGCACTATAATATAGCGAAGTCTTTTGCCGACTTCAAGCGTAAAACGTTCGGCATCGTCCGGACGAACGTCATCGCAATGAAGGAGAAACCATGTTCATCGACCAGTACTACCTGATTCTTGTCGTGCCCACCCTGATTCTTTCGATCTGGGCGCAGTTCAAGGTCAAATCGACCTTTGCCAAGTATTCCAAGGTCGCCTGCCGGAAGAACATCACCGGCCGGGATTCCGCCGCCCTGCTGCTCAAGGCCGGCAACATCCTGGACGTGCGGGTCGAGGCCGTCTCCGGCACGCTGACCGACCACTACGATCCGTCCTCGAAGAAGCTCAGGCTGTCCGCTCCTGTCTACGACCGGAATTCAATCGCCGCGGTTGGGGTCGCGGCCCACGAAACCGGCCATGCCATCCAGCATGCCGTCGGTTACGGCCCGCTGGTTCTCAGGAGCACCCTGGTTCCGGTGGCCAACATCGGCTCGATGTTCGGCCCCTACATAGCGGTTGCCGGCCTCGTCTTCTCCATGCCGCTGCTCCTGAACATCGGCATCGTCCTCTTCGGCGGGGCCGTGCTTTTCTATCTGGTAACGCTGCCGGTGGAATTCGACGCATCGGCAAGGGCAATGACCGTTCTCAGGCAGAACCGCGTCCTTACCGAGGAAGAGCTTAGCGGGGTGCGGAAAGTCCTTACCGCGGCTGCCATGACCTACGTCGCCTCCGCCCTTTCCGCCGTGATGAACCTTCTTCGGCTGGTGCTTCTGGCAAGGAACAGGCAATAGATCCAATCTGCCTTTGGCAGATTGGATTCGGAGATTTGCTTCGCAAATCTCCACCCCATCCTCCGCAGGAGGATGGCATTGTCGGCAGGGTAAAACTCCACGAGTTAACCGACAGAGAATTTTTCCCTAAACCTGAATTGTTTTTCGTGGGCGGCAAAGCGGCTTACCGCCCGAACGGGCGGTAAGCCTTACAAAACCGGTTAAGCCGTCTTCTTCTTGGTGGCAAGGGCCGGAACGATAAGGGCGACGACGAACATGATCGACGTGTACAGCAAGGCCCGGCTGTAGTTGCCCGAGGATTCGCGGATACCGGCATACACGGTGGGACCCACGACGCCGGCGATTCCCCAGGCGGTGAGCATCCAGCCGTAGATGCGGCCGGCGTACTTCGT
>WQZW01000278.1 GCA_009780545.1 Treponema sp. | reverse complement strand
CAGTCGAGCAGACAGCCGAACCTGATCTCGACAGCGGGAGCTTCGAGACGCTCCTCCGCTGTCAGATCCACCCAACCACCTTCCCCAATCCCCCCGGCTTCGGTAAAATAGACCTGTATGGAACTAACCGAAGAATTCATCAAAGCCCTTGCGGTCAACGAGGCCAAACTGGTCAAGGGCATAGCAGGCGATCTTGGGATTGGCGAGACCCAGGTTTCGGCCGTAATCGAACTGTTCGCCGAGGACTGCACGGTTCCCTTCATCAGCCGCTACCGGAAGGAAAAAACCGGGGGCCTGGACGAGGTGCAGATAAGGGACATCGAGCACAAATTCAACAGCGGGAAAAACCTGGAGACCAGACGCATCGAAATCACCAGGCTTATTTTCGAGCAGGGAAAGCTTACGGAAACCCTGTACGACAACATTCGCCGCGCGAAAACCCTGGCGGAACTTGAGGACATCTACGCACCCTACAAGCGGAAGAAGAAGACCCGGGGAATGGTCGCCATCGAGAAGGGCCTGGAACCCCTGGCGGATGCGATGCGTGCGCTGGAAACCGAGGCGCTGGTAGCCAAGGCCGCCGAGTTCGTTACCGCCGACCCCGAAAGCCTGGAGGATCCGGCGCTGGCCGTGGCAAGCGTAGAGGATGCGCTCCAGGGGGCAATGGATATCATAGCCGAGGCGACATCCCAGGATCCGGAAAACCGCGCACAGATCAAGGCCTTCTATATCAAGGATGGCAGGGTCATAGTCAAGGGATCCGGCAAGGAGGGCAAGGGCGACGATGAGGCGAAGAAAACCAGCGTCTACCAGATGTACTGGGACTACACCGAGGCGATTTCCAGGATCAAGCCCCACCGAATCCTGGCGATCAACCGTGGCGAGCGCGAAGGGGCGCTGGAGGTCACCATAGACATCGATGCGGACACGGCGGCGACCATGCTTCAGGCCCACTACGATCTTAACAACGATTACCACAAAACCGCAATCGAGGACGGGCTGAAAAGGCTTCTGTCGCCGGCGCTCCTGCGGGAGATTCGCGGGGACCAGAGCGACACTGCGGACGATCACGGCATAGGCGTGTTCAGCGAGAACCTCAAAAACCTGCTCCTGCAACAGCCGATCAAGGGGACACGGGTACTGGGCATAGACCCTGGAATTCGCACCGGGACGAAATGTGCGTTCCTGGACGACACCGGGAAATATCTTGGCAGCATCGTCATCTACAACCACAAGGTAGAGGAAGCCAAGCGCGAAGTACTCAAAGGGATTCGCCAGTACGACGTCCAGCTTATCGCTGTGGGGAACGGGACCGGAAGCCGGGAGGCGCAGGAGATTATCAGCGCGCTGATCGCCGACAACGGTCTTGAGGTACTGTATACCGTGGTTGACGAGGACGGCGCATCGGTATATTCCGCCAGCGACATTGCCCGCGAGGAATTCCCGGATCTCGACCTTACCATTCGGGGTGCGATTTCCATCGGCAGAAGGCTGCAGGATCCGCTTGCGGAACTTGTGAAGATCGACCCCAAGTCCATCGGCGTGGGACTTTACCAGCACGACGTGAACCAGAAAAAGCTTTCCGACAAGCTGGACGAGGTGGTGTCCTCGGTCGTCAACAACGTCGGCGTCAACCTCAACACCGCCAGCGCTTCGCTCCTGAAGTATGTGTCGGGAATCAACAGTTCCCTTGCACGGAAGATCGTCAAGTACCGGGACGAGAAGGGCAGGATCGGCAGCCGTTCGGAACTGACCTCGGTTCCAGGCATGGGTCCGAAAAGCTTCGAGCAGTGCGCCGGCTTCCTAAAAATCCCGGAAAGTGCGGAACCGTTGGACAACACCTGGGTCCACCCGGAAAACTACGCCGTCGCCAGGGAGATAACCGCCACCCTTACCTCGGGCCTGGGCTCCGATGCGATGGCGGCACTAAAGGAAAAGCACGGCGTGGGCGCAACCACGATCAACGACATCGCCGAGGAGCTGAAAAAACCGGGCCGGGATCCCCGCGACGACTATCCTAAACCGGTCATGCAGAAGGGCGTGGTAACGTTCGAGGATCTGCGCGAGGGGATGATGATAACCGGAAAGATCAAGAACGTCGTCGATTTCGGCGCGTTCGTAGACCTGGGTATCAAGGAGACCGCACTGGTCCACATTTCCGAGATGAGCGACCGTTTCGTCAAAGACCCGATGGAGGCGGTGAAGGTTGGGGACGTGATGGAGTTCCGCATCATCAGCCTGGATATGGAACGGCGGCGGATCGGGCTTTCGCGCAAGAGCGACAGTACCCCCCGGGGAGGGGCATCCGGAACCGGCGCTTCGGCGGAAGGCGGTTCCAGGGCTGCCGGAAAGGGCGGCACCGTCAAGGCCAGCGAGAAGAGGCCTGCGGTTGCGGCCGGCAAAGGCGGCGAAAGGCCCAGGGGCGGCGGGCGCGATCCACGCGGGGATGACGGCACGACGTACAATCCCTTCGCGGATGCTTTCAGGAAAGCCGGGAAGAAATAGGGCAAGGGTATCCAGAGACCATTGTTCTCTGGATACCTTTCTTGACGAGTTTCCGTTTGAGAGCAGAGCATACAGCCTTGTTGCCGCACAATCATTTATAGAGGGCGATGTAGGTCTCAGCCATCTAAACCTTAACAACCGTACGGGTAGTGTTTACGGCAACCTGGCGATAGCACAAGACGAGAGGTCAAGATGACACAGCCCACCCCACATTCCAGGTAGCAGTAATGCGGAAGAGGTATTTTCAGCTTATTTTGGTGCTAATGTGCGTGATGTCACATGGCCTAGTGTTAAAAGAGGGAACATTCTTCCCCCGGCTTCCATTCGCCCCGAAACAATCCGCAATCTTGAAAAAGCCACCCAAAATCTGCTATCCTCAACGTAATTATGGTGACTGATGTTCAAAACATGGCGAAAAATCTGCATCCCCTGGAAGTACGGATAATCCTTTCGTACGGGAAGGGTGACGAGCTGACTATCGAAAAGGTCGAGAAGGACCTGGGGT
>WQZW01000277.1 GCA_009780545.1 Treponema sp. | reverse complement strand
GTCCGGTTTCCCCAACCGTTCTTTGCCCTGTTCGGCCTAGGGGAGTTTACCTCAAGTTTCTTTGCCGGCATCTACCTCATCTCGGCGACCTTTGCCGCCTACGTCATGCGGAAGCCGGGAATTGCGCTGGTTACCGGCCTTATGTCGGCGCTGGTTCAGGTTCCGATGGGAAATCCGTGGGGCATAACGCTTTTCCTGTACGGGCTGATGCAGGGAGCGGGAGCGGAGATCGGGTATCTTATTTTCCGGTACAAAAAATACGGATGGGCCGCGATACTGGCCTCGGCCACCGTCTGCTTCCTGTTCAGCTTTTCCTTGGACTGGTTCGTCCGCGCGTTGTGGGAATACCGGGTCGGCTACATCGTAACGAGATTTTCGATACGGTTCGCGAGCGCAATTTTCTTCGCCGCCGTCCTCTCCAAGCTGCTTGCCGACAGGCTGGCCAAGGCGGGCGTCCTTAAAAGCTACCCGATCGGCGAAAAGTACCCGGGGAATATCGATGAGCCGTAATCCCCCGGGCCGGGCATGAATCTTACCGCAAGGAATCTTACCTTCAGGTATTTCGAAAATTCCCGGACGAACGTCCTTGAGAATTTCGATTTCGATCTGCCCGAAGGAAAGATAACGGTGCTTACCGGAAAAAGCGGTTGCGGAAAAAGCACGCTGGCCTATATTCTCGCCGGGCTTTACCCGGAAAACGGCGGTTTTCTGGTATCCGGCGGGGTTTTTTACGACGGCATCGACAGCAGTCGGCTTACCGCCGACAAACGGGTTTCCTTTGTTTCGATGATGTTCCAGAACTGCGACCTGCAGTTCTGCATGAACAACCTTCACAACGAACTTCTCTTCTGCCTTGAGAACGTCAAAACTCCGGTCGAACGGACGGAAGCCGTCGTCGCCGAGGTCGTCTCCGCGATCGGCATTCCGCATCTGCTTGAAAGAAACTTTAACGCGATGTCCGGAGGCGAGAAACAGAAATGCGCGCTGTGCTGTATTCTCGCCCTCAAATCGAAGTGCATTATTTTGGACGAGGCGTTCGCGAACATCGACATCGAATCGGCGCGGGAAATAATCCTGATGCTTAAAAACCTCGGCACGACCGTTCTTGCCATCGATCACAACGTCGCCCTGTGGGAAGGGAGCTGCGACCATGTCGTTTCCATGGACGGAAGCGGCGGCAGGACGGAGGGGAAAACCATGGCCGTCCTTGACCTGGTCGGCAACACGGTTCTTGCCACCAGGAACCTTACCGTGAACGGTATCCGTTATCCGGACATGTCCTTTGAAAGGGGATCGCTTACGGCGATTCTCGGCCCTTCCGGCTGCGGAAAGACCACGTTTTTCAAGACGGTTATCGGGCAGCATAAGTACCGGGGCGAGATCGATTTTTTTGGGCATCCGCTTTCCAAAACCGGAAGGAACGAGGTGTTTTCAAAATGCGGCATCGTGTTCCAGAGTCCCTCAAGCCAGTTCCTTGCCCTTACCGTGTACGACGAGATACTGTTCAGCGTGAACCGTTGGTACAAAAAGGAAAACGAACGGGCGAAGGAGGAGAGGACCCTTGAGCTGCTTCGGCTTTTCGAGCTGGAGCGTTACAAAAAATACTCGCCGTACCTTTTGAGCCAGGGACAGCAGCGCCGTCTTGCCGTCCTCTCGATGATCGCCGGCAATCAGGAGCTGCTCCTGTTGGACGAGCCGACTTACGGGCAGGACTACGAAAACATCCGGGCCGTCATGTCGCTGCTCCTGAAAAGAAGCCTGTCCGGCCTTACCGTTATTTTTTCCACCCACAACGAAACGGTCGCGCGCAACTTTTCGCACAAAAGCATAAGGCTTGAGGGGAACGCGCATGAGTGATTTTTTGTCGGGTATCAATCCTTTTTACAAGTTCGTCGCGGTGCTGCTTTTTTCCGTATCGGTCGCGTTCACGAAATCGATGTGGATCAACGTCGGGGTTTTCTCCGCATGTATCGTGCTGCTGCTGGTCGGGTCAAGACCGAGGCGATGGCTGGGCGGGGTGAAGTTCCTGATCCCGGCCGCCTTTTTTGCCTTCAGCATCTTTATGAGCGGCGCGTATTTCGGCAACCATTCGCCGAGCAATTTCGGCATCGCCAATCTTTCGGCGGTGCGGGCCGGGCTGAACCTTTCGACGCGGTTCCTTGCCTTCGCATGGCTGGGAATACTTTTTTCGATAACGACCGATCCCTACGAACTGGTAAAGTCCCTCCGCAAAAACGCGGGGCTGCCGAGGAAGTTCGCCTACGGGATGCTCTGCGCGATCAACCTCTTTCCCTACATAAGGAACGAGTACCTCAATGCGAAGCTGGCCTTCCGGGTGAGGGGAATCAGGGTCGGCTTCTTTTCGACCAAGCCTATTTTTTCGATGCTGGTAAACTGCTTCAGGTGGTCGGAGGCGTTGAGCATGGCGATGCAGTCCAAGGGCTTTTACGAGGAATAGGGAACCATCGGTTAAAACCCTGGCTTACGGACCGAGCCCGCCGTTATTTCATCACGATGCAGAGGAGGACGGCGTCGGCGCCGCTTTTGTTGGTAACGCCGTGCGAGCCGCCATGACCTGTGAAGTTGGTGTCCCCGGCGGAAAGCTCCCTGTCGGTGCCGTCGTCGTGCATGACGATGTTGCCCGACAGCACATGGATAAGCTCGGCATCCTCGCTGTGGCAGTGTATCCCGATGGAGCAGCCGGGCGGCACGGTCTGGATCGCGCAGAGATGGGTCCGCCCGAAGGTTTCCTCGGGGGAAAAAAGGTTGCGGCGGACCACATGTCCCTCGCCGCCCCTCAGCTTATCGACCTTGGTCGCCTGGAGTTCACCGTACAGCCTGTTCATAATCGCCTTCCTTGTTCGTGCCTTTTCCGCCCGGCATTCCCGCCGGCGCCTACCGTACCATCATTACCCATTCCGGGACGGCCGTCAAGGTTGCCCCTGTCGGCGGCTTCCGTGGAGGCAGGTCAGCAGCCGCTCTCCGTCCTCCGGCTTCATCCCGACGAACCGG
>WQZW01000276.1 GCA_009780545.1 Treponema sp. | reverse complement strand
CTTCGACCTCAGCGCGAACATCCCGGCCTGGCACCAAATGATCCTCCGCGCCTACGAGCTGGACCCGGACTTCGGCGGCTCGACCCTGGACGAATTCCTCCTTTTGTATTACGCCTCCGTCCCGGAAATGCTCGGCGGCGACCCGGAACTTGCCCGCAAACACTTCGACCTGGCAATGGAAAAATCGGGCGGCGGTTCCACCGGCGCCCTCATCTCCTACGCCCGCTCGATCAGCGTTCCGGAGCAGGACTACGAACGCTTCCGGGACCTCCTGGAACGGGCCCTCGCCGTCGACCCGAACGACAACCCCGAGAACCGACTGGTGATCATCCTCGACCAACGCAGGGCGCGCTGGCTTTTGGAAAACGCCCGTGACTTTTTCGCCTTTCTGCCTTAGGAAAGCACCGACCGTATTCGGGGGTACATACCCCGCCATTCATGGGCGGGGTATGTTGTTTTGGTAAGGAATTCAGCGCTCCCCTTTAGTTTCTACTCCACTTCGTTCCTTAGAAACGGTTGAATCGATCCTTTCTTAAGATACGGCATATTTTCATGGCAAGAGGCGGATGGCATTTATTTTACAAAACTCCCTCGCCCGCCCGCTCATTGAATTACAATATCATTAAAATAAAGCTGAAAATGAAGGACGGTAATTTAACCGATCGATTAAATTATGGATTTTTACCTCGTCCCCCGCAAAAAAATGCGTAAGCGTGATAAACATCACGGCATAAATCGGGGCGTCTTGATAAGATAGCCTATCAGGGACGGCATGCGGGAGGCGATGATGGGGTTTATGCTTGACGGAAAGGCGTTCGACCGGTTCCTTGCGGGGCTTCGGGCGGAGTACGAGGTTTACGCTCCCAGGCGGTTTCCGCAGGGTGCCGGGTTTTCGGACCTGGACCTGGTCCGCTACGGTCCGGTCGACGGTATCGGCGAGGTGGTCTTTGATTCCAAGTCGGCCAACTCGCCGAAGGAGGCCCTGCATCCGCCCTCGCAACCGCTGTTTTATTTTACCGAAAACGAGGTGGGCGAGGCGAAGGCTCGGGAAAAAAAGCCCCTGGTGTTCATGCGTTCCTGCGATATCCATGGCCTGAAGCGCCTGGACGAGGTGATGCTGGGCAACGGCGAGGCGGATTTTTTCTACCGGCGCATACGGGAAAAGACAAGGATCGTTCTTATGCCCTGCAGGGACGCTTTTGAAAATTGTTTTTGCGTCGATATGCAGGCCAATAAATCCGAGGACTACGATTTCAGCGTGGAGAAAAAGGACGGCGGGTATCTGGTGGACGTCAGGGACGAGGATATGGCCGGCCTTTTCAGGGCTTCAGGAGCGGCCGAGACGGAAATCTCCGTTCCCTTCGTCGCCGAAACGGGCACCCACGTGAACATAGCCGGCAAGCTCGAAGGCCGCACCGCGCGGGAACTTTCCGCCCTGCCTTTCTGGGACGAATACGATTTGCGCTGCATTGCCTGCGGAAGATGCACCTTCGGCTGTCCTTCCTGTTCATGTTGGAGCATGCAGGATATGTACTATTCGGACAACGGCCGGGCAGGGGAGCGGCGGCGGGTTTGGGCCTCGTGCATGGTTGACGGCTACAGCGACATGGCCGGCGGGGCGTCGTACCGCAAGAAGGCGGGACAACGGATGCGTTACAAGGTTCTTCACAAAATAGTCGATCATGCGAAACGCTTCGGGCATCCGATGTGTTCCGGCTGCGGAAGGTGCGACGACGTATGTCCCGAATACATATCGTTTTCAAATTCCGTTAACAGACTCGGTTCGGCCCTGGATTCGGCGGGCGGGGGAGGAAAATCATGACCGGCAACCGATACGTTCCGTTCCGTTCGCATGTACGGGAAATCGTCAGGCACACCGAATACGAGCAGACCTTCAGGCTCGAATATTCCGGCAGCGTGCTTCCGGGCCAGTTTTTCGAGGTGTCGATTCCCCATTACGGGGAGGCCCCGATTTCGGTGAGCGGAATAGGGGAGGGCATGATCGACCTGACGATCCGCAGGGTCGGGAAGGTTACCGGCCAAATTTTTTCCCTCGAACCGGGCGATTCCCTTCTGCTGCGCGGTCCGTACGGCAACGGTTTCGACGTCGCCGAATACCGGGGCAGGGAACTGTTCGTGATAGCCGGCGGAACCGGGGTTTCTCCGGTGCGCGGCCTGGTCGATTATTTTGCCCGTCACCGAAACGAGGTTCCCTCGCTGACCTTCGTTGCCGGTTTCAAAAGCCCGGCGGACATTCTTTTCGCCGACGATTTCGCGCGCTGGGACCGGCTGATCGACCTTATCCTCACCACCGACGACAACGGCGGCGACGCGAAGTACCGACAGGGCCTGGTTACCAAGTACATCCCGGGCCTGCATGTCGCGGACCCGGATTCCGCCCGGGCCGTGGTCGTGGGCCCGCCCGGAATGATGGCGGCGGTTGCCAAGGCCATGCTGGAACGGGGCTTCGCCGAAAGGAACATCTGGATTTCCCACGAACGAAGGATGTGCTGCGGGCTGGGCAAGTGCGGGCATTGCAGGATCAACGACACGTACGTCTGCGTGGACGGTCCGGTGTTCAACTACGAACGGGGAAAGGAATTGGTCGATTAGGGTTGGGAATTGATTGTATTCGGAGGGTACATACCCCGCCCTTTAGGGCGTAAAAAGGGTATGTACCCTCCGAAAATCACCTTACCTAAACAACATATCCCGCCATTCATGGCGGGGTTGTTGATTTTTGCGTTAGGCAGATATTTTTCCGGGGGCAAAAATGGACGTGATTACCAAAAAAGTAAAGAAGAACGCGTTTCGGGTAACCAAGGTACGGGGAAAAACCGCGTCGCGGATACGGATTCCGGGCGGGCATCTTGCGGCGGAGTACCTGGGGACCGTCAAGGAGATCGCCGAAAAATACGGTGACGGCACGGTGCATATTACCGTGCGGCAGGGATTCGAGATTCCGGGAATCCGCTACGAGGATATGCCGGAGGTCAACAGGATGCTGGCCCCGCT
>WQZW01000275.1 GCA_009780545.1 Treponema sp. | reverse complement strand
GGTGGTGATGATCTCCGGGCACGGCAATATCGACATGGCCGTTCGGGCGGTCAAGGGCGGGGCTTTCGACTTTCTGGAAAAACCGCTTTCGTTGGAAAAGATACTCACCGTCTGTCGGAATGCCTTGGCCTTGGGAACGCTCAGGCGGGAGAACCTGAGGCTGAAGGAAAGCCTTTCCGGGCGGAACCGGTTGGTGGGGAGCAGTCCCGCGATGGAGGAGATTCGGGAGGCGATCAGGCTGGCGGCGGCGAGCGAGGCCCGGATCCTGATCTCCGGGGAGAACGGCACCGGCAAGGAAGTGGTGGCCAGGGCGATCCATGAGGGCTCGGCCCGGAGCGGCGGGCCCTTCGTCGAGGTCAACTGCGCGGCGATTCCGGACAGCCTGATCGAAAGCGAGCTTTTCGGCCACGAGAAGGGGGCTTTCACCGATGCGGTTTCCCTGCGGAAGGGGCGTTTCGAGGCGGCTTCCGGCGGCACGCTGTTCCTGGACGAGATCGGCGACATGTCGCTGGCGGCCCAGGCCAAGGTGCTGCGGGTGATCCAGGAACAGAAACTGCAGCGCGTCGGCGGCGATAAGGTCATCGAAACCGACGTGCGGATCATCGCCGCCACGAACATGGACCTGGAAGCTGCCTGCACCGAAGGCCGCTTTCGGCGGGACCTGTTCTTCCGGCTCAACGTCATTCCCGTCCACATCCCGCCCTTGAGGATGCGGCTGTCGGACATTCCCCTGCTGCTGGATCATTTCCTTGCCGACTTCGGCCTTGAGGGAGCCGACCTTGGGGCGGATGGCCTCGGTGCGGAAGGCCTCGCCCTGCTTGCCGCGCACCCCTGGCCCGGCAATGTCCGGGAGCTGAAGAACCTTGCCGAACGGATATCGGTGATGCACCGCTCCGGCCCTCCGGGGCCGGAAGCGCTGGCCCGCCTGCTGAAGATGGGAAGCCCGGTGCCGGAAACCGCGGCCTTGCCCGGGAAAACCGCCGCCTCGGGAGACGATTCCGGCCCGCTTCCCCGGGAGATGCTGGAACTGGGCTATCAGGAGGCCAAGGAGGAGTTCGACCGGCGTTACCTCCGGTTTCAATTTGAGCGAAACGGTGGTATCATAGCCAGAACCGCCGAGGCGATCGGGATGTACCCCAGCAACCTCCATGCCAAGCTCCGAAAGTTCGGAATCGGCGCGGGAGATCAAGCCAAGAAGGAAGGGCCGCCGCAATGAAGGGTCCCACCGACCGACAGCGGGAAGTACTTTCGTATATTGCCCGCTATATCGAGGAAAACGTCTACCCGCCCAGCATTCGGGAAATCGCCGACCACTTCGGCTTTTCGGTAAAGGCCGCTCACGACCATATCGGCGCCCTCAAACAGAAGAACCTCCTGGAACGGAACGGTTCCCGCTCCCGCACCCTGCGCCTTTCAGGCGGCCTTGCGGACGGCCTTGCGGAATCCGAGCCCGATTCCTGGGAGGGGGATTCCGATGAGGACAATGATCGAGATCCCGATGATCGGAGTACCGATTCCGGCAACCTGGTGCGGATCCCGATCGTCGGCCGGGTTGCCGCCGGCTTCCCCATCCTTGCCGAGGAAAACCGGGACGGGACGGTGGGCATCGACGCTGCCCTGCTGAAGCGCAACCGGACCTACTTTGCCGTCGAGGTGAAGGGGGATTCCATGGAAGGGGCCGGCATCCTGAACGGGGACACGGCGATCATCGAACAGCAGGAGACCGTGGCCAACGGGGAGATCGCCGTGGTGCTGGTCGATGACGAGGTTACCCTGAAGCGGTTCTTCCTCGAGGGCCGGCAGGTGCGGCTGCAAAGCGAGAACCCGGCCTACGCACCTATGATCTTCACCGAGGAGGTGCGGGTGCTGGGCCGACTTTCCCACATTTTCAGGAATTACGATGCCCGGTACTAACGCCTACATTTTCCTGGGGCCGGAACTGGGCCAGAAGCAGGATGCGGTCGCCGGCATCCGGAAAAAACTGCAGGAAAAGGGCCCGCTGGAGGAATTCCTGTTCTACGCCGGCGAAAATTCCGCACAGGAGATCGCCGACACGGTGCGGAACCACGGCCTGTTTGCCCAGTCCAAGCTCTGCATCGTCAAGAACGCCGACCAGATCAAGAAGAAGGACGAGCTTGCCCTGATCGCCTCCTGCATGGAACGCCTGAACTCCGATTCGGCGATGATCCTGATCTCCGACGAGCTGAAGCTGCCGGCCGGAATCGACGACTGCTGCCGCAAGGAAAACCGGCAGGTTTTCTACGAGATGTTCGAAAACCGGAAAGGCCCCTGGCTGGAAAACTTTTTCCGCCAGGCCGGCCGGAAGGTAAGCGCCGACGCCATCGACCTGATCCTCGAACTGGTGGAGAACAACACCGACGCCCTGAAGCGGGAATGCTCCCGCCTGATCGCCTTCCTGCCCGCCGACCGCCCGGTTCGGCCTGAGGACATCGAGAAGTGGCTGTCCCACAACCGGGAGGAATCGGCGTTCACGTTGTTTTCCCGCATCGCCGCCTGCGACAAGGACCGGGCGGTGGAAAGCCTGCACACCCTGCTTGCCGCCAAGGAAAGTCCCCAGGCCCTTTTCGCCGGCCTCCTCTGGTGCTTCCGCAAACTCCGCGGCTTCCACGGCCTCCTCCGGGAAGGCAAGGCGGACAACGGCTTCGAGATGAAAAAGCTCGGCCTCTCCTCGCCCAAGGCCAAAACCGACTACGCTTTCGCCGCCCGGCATTTCGACGAAGCCGCGGTGGATGGATGCATGGCGATTACGGCGAAGTACGACATCCTTACCCGGTCTTCGGGGTCGGCATTGGAGGGCGTGTTGATGGATATGTATTTGATGGAGATTTTTGGGGCGGGGAGGTGATCCGTCCTTCTGTGAAGGATGGATTCGCTGTACGGAGAAATGCCGCCGGTTAGCTTGCCAACCGGTGGGGGTGTACAGAAAGCTTTACGTAGTAGACAATGCCACCCCCGAATGTTCGGTAAAAAAATACCTCAACGAGTGGTGCGCGATT
>WQZW01000274.1 GCA_009780545.1 Treponema sp. | reverse complement strand
CTCAGTTCGGGGGTTTTGGCATTCCGCATCATCTCCAGATCGAGGGGAACGCCGATTCCGCCGATCCGTACCTGAACTTGGCGCACATGGGTGATGGCGAAGACCGGACTGCCGGAAAGCGTGACGGTTCCGCTGCCGCTCCTGTCGGCCTGTTGGACAAAGGGTTTCTTGGTGATGCCTATACCCGAGAAAAAGCTCTCCGGAGTCGAGCCGGAAGCCGGCAGGCCTATGGTGCCGGCCGTGGTCGGGTGGAGGAAACGGCCGGAAACGGTGATCGTCGTGCCGGCCGGTATCGGTTCGGACTGAAAGACGACCAGCTTCTTCGGGTTGACGGTGAGTTCCTGGAGGTACAGGTCCAGCTCGTCGTGGGTTCCGCCTGCGGTTATCCTGATTCGGTAGATGCCGGCCGGGGTTTCCGGGGCGGCGTTGAGGGTGAGTTCGCCGCTGCCGGATGCGGTGGCGGCATCGTAGATCAGCGAGCCTGTCAGATCGAGGCCGGGAACCAGGCCGGTAACCTCGATGCCGTCGTTGCGGCCGATTTCGAGAATGCCGGAGGCGGAATCCAGATGCCGTGCCCGGACCGGGACGGAAAAACTGCCGCCGATGCCGGCCTGCGCCGGGATGTCGGTAAGGCCCATGGATAGCTCCCTGACATGCAGGTCGACGCGGTCCTCGGCGGTGCCGTTTCCCAGGGCGATGCGCAGCGGGTAAAGCCCGGCCTGAACCGGCCCTGCGGAACTCAGTGTCAGCGTGCCGGAACCCGCGTCTGCGGCCCCGTCGTAGAGGACCGAGCCGCCTACGGTAAGGTCCGGTGGCAGACCGGTTACCGTGATCGGGCTTCCCGGGCCGCCGAATCCCAGGTTGCCGTCCATTTCGGCGAAGTTGAGGATTCGGACCGCGATTTCCGCCGTGCCGCCGCGGCCGGTGCGGATAAGGCCGACCGGGGATTCGGCCGTCAGCGATGCCGGTCCGTAGACCTTGAGGACGAAGCCGGCCCTGCACAGGCCGCTCCCGGAAAGAATCTCCACCGGGTAGTCGCCCGCAAGGACCTCGGCCCCGGCTTTCAGTTTCAGGGTGCCGGAACCCAGCTCCCACCCGTCATGGCTGAAGGAGGATGCCTGGTCGATGCGGACCCCGGGAGGAAGGCCGTACACCAGAAGGTCCGCCGAGCCGGGATCGACGGGGCCCGGTTCCGCCTGCCCGAAACCCAGCGGGCCGGCAAGATGGAAGCCCGAAATCGTTACTTCCACCGCCGCCTGTCCCCCGACCCGTTCCTGCAGGAAGTCCGAGACAAGCCGGGCCCGCATCGTAGCCTTTTCGTGTACCTTAAGCCGGAAATCGTCGAAGACGAGCCCCATGCGGGACTTCACCCTGACCGCATATTCCCCGGCGGCAAGGCCCGGTCCGGCCTCCAGAGTGAGCATGCCGGAACCCCGCTCGTTTGAAAGATCGTAGTGAACCAGGGAATCCCCGGCGATGGTAACTCCCGGCGGTAGGCCGGAGACCTCGAGTACCGCCCCGGAACCTTCAGGGCCGAAGCCGAGGTTTCCTTCAGGATCGTGAAAGCCGAGTATCCCTATCGGGATTTTGATGTTACCGCCGACCCCGACCTGCAGGCTGCCGACCGGTTCCCCCGCGGAAAGGACGGTGGCTTCCTGCACTTCAAGGATAAAATCCGCGGTGATGTTCCCGGAGCCGAGGGTGAGGAAAATCGGGTAGGTGCCGGCCTTGATCTGAGCGCCGGCCTTGAGGACCAGCATTCCGGACCCACGTCCTTCCCCGGTCTCGTAGCGGAGGAAGGATTCCCCGCCCAGAAAGACCCCTTCCGGTAGCCCCAGGACGTGCAGGTCGGCGCGATCGCCTTCCGTTCCTAGGCTCAGATTGCCGGAGTGACCGTAGAAACCTTCTATTGCAAGGGGGATTTCCAGCGTTCCCCCAATGACTTCCCGAAGGATTCCCTCGGCCTGTCCGAGCTTCAGCATGGTGCCCACCGGTCCGAAGACCGACTGCAGGAAACCTGAGTGGCCGGGATACACGGCCATCACCCGCAGATAATGATCCCTGTCGGCCTTGCCTATCGTGTAGTGCCGAAGCGTGGCCCCCATAATGGGAACGAAATCGCCGTCTTCGGCCCTCGATCTGGCCCATTGGAAGAAGCCGGCATCGTTGTCCAGGGCCTGGCCCTGCGAGTCGTGGCCGAAAAAGTTTGTCTCGAGGCCCGATCCCACCTTGGCCTGCCCGGTTATGCGGACCGAACCGCCGTCATTGACGTCCGGGGCGGGGGCCGGCAGGGTAATCAGGTGGGACGGACGGCTGATTACCCCGCCGTTAAAGCCCTCCTTAAAGACAATCACCGTAACGGAATGCCCAAATTCGATCTCGGTCGAAGGGTACTCAGGTCCCTGCCTGGAAACCGCCTCCGAGCGGCCTCCCGTTTCGAGCCTCCACTGGAACGAATACCCTCCGTCCCGAAACCCGTCCTCCGCGCCCGGCAATCCGTTGATGTTGGCCCTCAGCGTGTCGCCGACCATCGGAACCTCGGTTGCCGCTCTGGGTGCTCCGCCGTCCCGCATGACGTCGATTCCGACCTTGCCCCAAAGTTCCGGGAGGTAAAGCCCGTCGTCCCAATTGCCATGACAGGAAAGAATGATCGGAATGAAAGCCAATACGCCTATGATTGATCGAGAAATCCTACAAGTGTCCAACATAGCTGCTCCAATGAAAGGATGTTTTTTTATGCGGCTCCCGAGATCGGGAACCAGTTTCGTAGATTACCGGATCGTAGGAATTTTGGAAAGCCCGGCTGCGCCTGGCGGAGTGTCCCGTATGCAGTGGCAGGGCAACAGCATTTAGCTTTTTGTGCTGCCAAACTTGAAAGCGCTCCATGGATAATGTGCGAATATTTGGGAAAACGGCTCCCAATTTCGGATAAAACAACGAAAGACACCCCAAAAGATGTCTTTTCCCTCCGTGTAACTCCGTGTTCTCCGTGGTTTAATTCTTCCCTCCGTGGTTTTG
>WQZW01000273.1 GCA_009780545.1 Treponema sp. | reverse complement strand
TTTACTTGTATCGCACCATTACCATAAGGAACGTTCGCCCCGTTATTCGTTACGGTTGACACTCCCCATTCTCCGGAGATATTCCGTATCCTGTCCCCCGCGACCCCGCCCGAAACAAAGGTTGGACTTAATCCACCCTCGACGCGGTGATATTTTCCGCCGGGAACTATCACTTCGCAGACCTTCCATCCGGCGTAGGCCCCGCCCTTGATCACGTCGCCGACCTTGAGGTCGGCATCGGTCCAGCCCTGGAGCTCCCGCCGCTCGACGATGACCGCCGGTTGAAACGGCGTGCATTTTACGGGGTCGATGTATTTAGGGTCGGGGAGATTAGCGATAGCTTCGTTTGCGACAAACAGCCGCCAGTCCTCGCCGTCGATATGCCAGAGTTTGTGAGCGCCTTTCGCCCAACTGTCGCCCTGCTTGAATTCGGTGAAGGCGGGCAGGGCACCGGACACGAGGCCGTAGCCGTCGGCCCGGTGGCTCCAGACCGCCCACTCGCCGGGGAGTCCCCTTTCTACCGGGCTTGCGTCGTTGAGGTGCTGGATATAGAGCGAGCCGACCGGCCATTCCTCCTCGCGGATTTGTCGCTTCAGTTCGGTAATAAAATTTACACCAGGATCGAACAGAAGAATTTTCCCAGGCGCGCCTCTTGGCGAGAATATGCTTTCCGGGAACAGGAGCGGGTCCCGGCCCACTTTGTAAATATCCCTGTCAAGGAAAAAAACCTTGTCGGCATTCGCATCACCTTTTTTAGTCGGGATAAGCCTGTAGGAAAAGCAGTCGGCATCCTCCGGTCCGTATCCGGGGTATCGGTTCCAGGCTCCGGTCTGCACCTCCCAAAAACCGTTCTCCCTCGGCTCGTCCTGATCCTTAAGCAGCACGAGGTCGCCGACCTTAAGGGCGATCCCGTCCATTTCGACAGGGCCGCCCTTGGCAACGTCCACGTTTCCGGTGGAGGCCGCCGCCGGCAGGTCCCCTATGTAGCCGAATTTTGACAGGACGGTTATCGGGTCCACGCCCGTCTTTTTCAGTCGGGCCAAAAGCGTGTCCTCGCCGTCCCTTGCCTCCGCCAGCTCGTCGGCAAAATCCTTGAGATACTCGGTCCTTGCCCCGAGCTGCCCGGCCTGTACGTTGGCCGTGCCCTCCGGTCCGCCGACCCATGGCGTTTCTTTTTCTATCTGCCAGATTTTGTCTGCCCAGTCTTTTCCGGTTATCAATGTAGCCATTGGTTCCTCCTCCTAGTGTTCGATCAACCACTCGCCAGACAGCGAGATGTACGGCCCTTTTTTTAGGGCATCTTCCCATATCTTCCTGGACCAAAGGGTTCCGTCCTCGCACAGGAGTCCGAACTCGATGATCTTCAAACCGTTCGCCTCCGTTTCCGTAAGTTCCCAGTGGAACGAGGCCAGGCCTACCTGGGGGAAGGTTATGTCCGAGAACCCTTTGACGAATGCTCCGGTAATCTCCGTGTCGTCGGGAGTCGGAGGTAGCCCGTTTGTCCCGAAGGCGATCTTGGAGATGTGCTTGTCCTTCCCCATCCCGGCGACCAGTGCCGCCGCCGCCGTCCGACCGCCCGCAACGATCAGGTTCCGGTCCTCCCTCCTGTCCACGAGTTTTCCCTTGCGAAAAACCCGTACCCGCAGGATGCCGTGCATCGGCATCCGGTCCGTCAATTTTACTTTCACAAAAAAACCTCCTCGCAAACCGTGTTTTCACTATCGAATTTTCCGTCGCATTCGGATCTTTGCACGATGCGGACAGTCAGACCTTCGGACATCTCCATTTTGTCTTTCACCGGGGCGAGTACGCCCCTTACCGAAAGGGAATCGCCGAAGGCGGAGGATGGCAGTACCGGGCCCGTGCTCTCCTCCTTATCCCCGCCGAGCACCGTTCCCCTCGCCGGGACGAAGCCGGCGGGAGCTACCGAGCCGTCGCAGGACCAGGACCCGTCGCAGGCGATAAGCCTCCCCTGATCGCAGAGGAAGCGGCCGTCGCAGACAAACTCCCCGGCAAACGAATCGGAGGCGTTCCGCCGCGCCCGTACCCGCAGCTCCTCGGTCATGTCCATCACTTCCAGGAACCGGAACCACTCGGCGACGGTCAGGGCGATGTTGGGGTCCAGAAGGCCGTCCAGAAAGCCATGTATCCATTCCCGATCCTCCGTGCCCATTCCGGCGACGCTGACCAGGACCCGCAGGAATTCTTCCTTTAATATGAGGCCGTCCCCAAAATGCCCCCTGAGCTGCTCGATGATGTAGGAGCGTTCGCCGGCCCGGGCCAGGAAGAACGAGGCCGCGCTGACCCGATCCCGGAGCTCCTCCTCCCGGTCGTGGGGAAATTCCGGGATTCCCAGGGCCTTGGCATGGCGGCGCAGGGCGGGCGGGTCTGCCAGGAAGGGGAAGTGCGAGCGGAACGCCCGTTCCGCATCCCGTGAAACCCTTCCGAAGACCCGGCCAATAGCTGAAAACAGCGAACCGAGGTTCTTCTTTTCCACCCCGGGGGGATCGATTCCGTCCCTTATGAAGTCCTTCATCCGATCTCCTCCGCCGTCACCTCGGCCTCGATCACGGTGTCCTCGTTCGGCTGAACGTCCCGCTCCGGGGACAGTATCTCGACCGTCGCCAGGCCCAGGGGACGGTACAGCCCGTACAGATCGGCGATCCGCAGGCGGCCGCCTATCCCCAGTCCCCGGACGTAGCGCTCGGCGACCAGGGCGACCTCGTTGGCCGAAGCGTCCCCGGAATACTCCACCCGTACCTCGACCGGGAGAATCCCGGGTTCCCGCACCTCCACCTTGAAGGCCATCAGCTCGTGGGCATGCAGGTTTTTCCGGACGGCCCCGAGCAGCTCCTCGGAGGGTCGGCCGTTCTCGGCGGCCACCACCACGTCGCAGGTTCCGGGTCCCCGGGGGGTACGCACGACGCGGGCGGCCTTGACCCCCGGCACCTCCTCGGCGTGGAAGCGGTAGACCTCCTTGGTGTCGCCGAGGACCTGGCCCCTCCAGCGGGACTTGATCCT
>WQZW01000272.1 GCA_009780545.1 Treponema sp. | reverse complement strand
CCGCACGAGGCTCTGGGCTTCTTGACCCCGGCGGAGTTTTCCGCCAGGCTGGAAGCGCCCGTCTCCGCCTAGCGGAGTGTCCTATATGTAGTGAGTACGGACATCGCCCTTGCAAGTTTCCCCGGTCCTCCGTATAATGGGATAGTCGTTGGTGTCGCCCGGTGATTCCCGGTGGCGGAACGGCATTGCCCAAAGGGTAAAAAAGAGTATTTAAGGAAAGAAAAGTGCCTGTAAGCAGATCAATCGCACGTCTTGAGAAGTCAAACGTAAGACTCACCTTGACCGTTCCAAAGGATGAGGTGATAAGGGATTATCGGGAACTCCTCGACGAGTACGTCAAAAACGTCCAGATTCCGGGCTTCCGCAGGGGGAAAGTTCCCCGCGAGGTGCTGGAAAGGAAATTCGGCGAGGCGTTGAAATCGGAAGCTGCCGGCAGGATATTGGAGAAGGCCATCGAAGAGGCCTTTACGGACGAAAGTTTCCCGGCCGGGGACAGGCCGCTGGCCTACAGTCGGCCGGAAGTCGAGGGCGACATCAAGCCGGATTTCCAGAGCGACCTTGTCTTCTCGCTGGTCTACGACGTCGTTCCGGAAGTGAAGATCGGTACCTGGCAGGGCCTTGAGGTCGAAGTGCCGAAAGCCGCGGTTACCGAGGAAGACATCGACAGGGAGCTTCTCGAAATACAGGAACGCAATTCCTTCGTCCTGGACCGCGAGGAAGGCGCGGCGGCCGTGGCCGGCGATGTCGCCACTGCGGACTACGTCGATCTGGATGCTAAGGGCAAGGAAATCCCCGAAACGGCAAGAAAGGGTATTGCCTTTACCGTTCTGGCCGACGGTTCCGGCTCTCCGGCAATGGAAATTGTCGGGATGAAAAAGGGCGAAACGAGGGAAATCACCGAAACTTCCCCGAATCCCGCTCCCGCCGAAGGTGAGACCGCCGAACCGGCGGCCGGAAAAATCAGGATTACGCTGACGGAGCTCAAGGAAAAGCGGCTACCCAAGCTGGACGACGAACTTGCCCAGGACGTGGACGAAAAATACAATACGCTGGCCGACCTGAAAGCCGGCATACGGAAACGGCTGGAGGGATTCCTGGAGGAAAACATCAAGGAGATGAAAGTCGTCGCCCTGATGGAAAAAATCATGGAAACCACGCCGATTGTTCTTCCGGAATCGATGGTTCAGGCGGAGATCGGCGGTCGGCTGAACAGGCTGGCCCAGAGCTTCAATATGCCGCCTGAAACCGTGGCAAGGATGCTGGCCGAAAGTCAGACCGGCGAGGAGCTGGGCTCGAAATGGCGTCCCGCCGCCGAAAAAGCCCTCCGCTCCAGGCTGATCATGGAAAAGCTCATCGAGGAGAAGGAGGTCCGGGCCGGCGACGAGGAAATCAGTGCGGAACTGCAGGAGATGGCCAAGGAAAGCGGTTCCTCCGAAGAAGAGCTTCGGGAGCGCTACAAGGACGAATCCCTTGAGTATCTCGCCGCACATATAAAGGAAAAGAAGTTCCTCGACCTGCTTTTTGCCGAAAATACCATCAAGATCGGCAAGAAGATGAGTTATCTGGACGTAATCAGTAATAAACGGTAGGTTGGGGTATGAACGAACAAATGAACAGCCTTGTCCCGATGGTCGTGGAGCAGACCGGGGCCGGCGAACGCGCCTACGATATTTTCTCCCGCCTGTTGAAGGACCGAATCGTCTTTGTCGACGGCGAGATCAACGACATGACCGCCGATCTGGTGGTCGCCCAGCTCCTGTTTCTCGACGGGCAGGACAGCGAGAAGGATATCAACCTCTACGTCAATTCCCCGGGCGGTTCGGTAACGGCCGGCCTTGCCATCTACGATACCATGCAGTACGTCAAGTCCGACGTACAGACGATTTGCCTGGGTCAGGCGGCAAGCATGGCGGCCCTGATCGTGGCGGCCGGCGCTCCGGGTAAAAGGCTGGTCCTGCCGTCCTCCAGAATGCTTATCCACCAGCCCTGGGGAGGGGCGCAGGGCCAGGCACGGGACATCGGGATTCAGTCACGGGAGATCATCCGGCTAAAGAAGATCACCATCGACTACTTTGCCAAGCACACCGGCAAGGACGTGACGAAAATCGCCTCGGACATGGAGCGGGATTTCTATATGTCGGCAGAAGATGCCGTCGAATATGGTGTTGCGGACCGCATTTTGGTAAGGGAGAAAAATGGCACGACTTCGTAACAATAGAGCGTCCAATGAGCGAATATGCTCGTTCTGCGGTAAGAGTGCCGACATGGCGCGAAGGCTGATCGCCGGCCCGGACAATATCTTCATCTGCGATGAATGCGTCGAGGTTTGCCGGCAGATACTCATCGACGAGGATGCCGAACTCAGCTCGCAGTTCTCCGGGGACATTCCCACGCCGGTGGAGATCAAGGCCTTCCTCGACCAGTTCGTCATCGGGCAGGATGCGGCCAAGCGTGCCCTGTCGGTCGCCGTGTACAATCACTACAAACGCATCGCCAATCCGGCCAAGGGCGGGGATATCGAGATCGAGAAGTCCAACGTCCTGATGATCGGCCCGACCGGAACCGGCAAAACTTTGCTGGCCAAGATACTGGCCCGCAAGCTCAAGGTTCCCTTCGCCATCGTCGATGCCACTACCCTGACCGAGGCCGGCTATGTCGGCGAGGACGTGGAAAACATCCTCCTCAAGCTGATCCAGAATGCCGGACAGAACATCTCCGCCGCTGAGCGGGGCATAGTCTACATCGACGAGATCGACAAAATCGCCCGCAAAGGCGAGAACGTGTCGATTACCCGGGACGTCTCCGGCGAGGGCGTTCAGCAGGCATTGCTGAAGATCATCGAGGGGACCGTGGCATCGGTGCCTCCCCAGGGCGGGCGCAAGCATCCAAACCAGGAACTTATCCGCATCGACACCACGAACATCCTTTTCATCTGCGGAGGGGCCTTTGTCGGGCTGGAAAAGCTGATCGAACGCCGGGTGGTGCAGCATCCCTTGGGCTTCGGTGCGGACACGGCATCCACCGAGAAAAACCGGCAGGAACT
>WQZW01000271.1 GCA_009780545.1 Treponema sp. | reverse complement strand
TTCGTCCGTGCCTCCAACAATCCCTTCCACTGGCCCGCCCCTTGGCAGCCGGTGATTCCCGGAACCGCCATTGCGGGCCAAGTCGTCGGCCGTTACGTCCAGATCGCCGTCAGCTTTTACCCCTCCGCCGACGGCGAGGGCAGCCCCTACCTCAAGGAAGTCGGCCTCACCTTCCTCCGCGACGAGCCCCCGGCCCCTCCGAGCCGCCTTGTCGCCGCGGCCCTCGACGGTTCGGTCCAACTCACCTGGCGGCAAAGCCCGAACCAAAACGTCCTCGGCTACCTTGTCTACTACGGGACCTCCGAAGGCGAACTTTTTGGCGAAGGCGCCGTTCTCGGCCCCTCGCCCATCCACATCGGCCCGGAAAACTCGGTCGTCATCGAGGGCCTGCAGAACGGCAAACTTTATTTTTTCCGTGTTGCCGCCTACAGCGAAGGCACCTCTCCCTGGTTCCTCGGTTCCTCGGTTCCCGCCCCCGGCGAGTTCTCCAACGAAGCCAGGGCCCGACCTTTGCCCCGCTGAGCATGCTCTTTGCGGAAGAGAAGTCGCCGGTTTCTAACCGGCGAGCGTGGTTTTACGAAACAAAATTCCGAGTCCATCCTCCAAAGGAGGATGGACGGGTCTGCGGAAAGTCAAACCGGCGGTAAGTTTCCCCTTGCCTCCGGCAAAGAATAGGGTTTATTCCGATGTTGCTCCCGGTATTTCCCGAATCCACCATTTTTTCCGGAATCCGCCCTTGCCATTTCGTTACGCTTCCGGCATGGTTACTAATAACCAATGAGAGGTAGCCCTGTGAAAAAGCTTGCCCCCGCTTCTGTGATCGGTATATGCCTGGCCGCCGTCCTCTGCGTAACCATACTGGTTAAAGTTTCCTCCGCTTCTGCCGTCCCATTGGAAACCGGAATCGCCGACTCGTCGGCCACGGCCGGCGAGTCCGACAATGTCGCCCCCGAATCCGAACCCGCTCCGGACATGCCGATCTTCCTCAGCAGCTTTCCCCCCGAGCGTGCCCTGACTCCCATCCCCGCCGATCCCTGGGACATGCTCCGGTATCCCGTCTCGGACTGGCGGGACGACCGTTTCGAACTTTTCAGTTGGGATCGCTTCCCCGAGCTCCTCCTGCTGGATTTTTCCTCCCAGCAAATCCAGGACCGGCTGCTGAAGCGGCTGGCCTTCTTTGTGGAAAAGGCCGGTTTCCGGGGCCGTGTCCTCCACGACCGGGAGATCGCCCATCTGTATGCCTGGAACGCCCACGATTACCAGGCTTCCGACCTCGCGGTCTTCTTCCGGTATGCAAGGGACAACGATTTCCCCCTGCTGGACGAGGAATGGGAGCTCGAGGCGATGCTCCTCCGTTCCGGCGTACTCCGGCTGGACCCCGCCGCCCGGATCGTTCCCGGCCGTGGAGCCATACTTTCAGTCTCAAGGGAATCCGTTCCCGAACTCCGTACCCGCTTTATGGCTCACGAGATGTTCCACGGCCTTTTCTTTATCGACGAGAACTTCCGCGAGTTTTCCCGCCAACGCTGGGAAGCCTTTCCCCAATTTGCCAAGGATTTTTTCGTTGCCTATCTCGGCACCCTTAGCTACGCCACCGATTACGAGTTCCTGATTATCAACGAATTTATGGCCTACCTCCTTCAGCTTCCGGTTTCCCAGGCACCGTGGTATTTCGGCCAGCATCTGTCCGGTCAGCTTCATAGTCGCGGCCTTACCCGCTTTCTCCCCGCCGACTACCAGATGCGTGACGGCATCCGCTATTGGCCCGAAATCGCCGCCACCTTCACCGCCGAGGCCGAAGCCTTCTCCCGCTACGTCAACGACCGCTGGGGTCTCGCCGCCGGCCGAGTCTGGCGACCAAGATAACCATTACAATCAACCTTAACAATAAACCTTTGCAATCAACCTTAACGACAAATCCTGGCAATAGATGCATGGAGAATTGCCATCCCCCAAAGGAGGATGGCAATTCTCCCCAGTCCAATCGGCCTTCGGCCGATTGGACCATCTTGCTTCAATAATCCCGCCATGCCATAATCGGGAAAAGGAGTTCATCATGATTAAATACATTCCCTTGCTCTTATTGCCGGTACTTGTTCTTATGGTGATGATCCGGGCCGCAATGCTCCGCCGCCAGGGAATCAAAGCGCTTGTCTTCGGCGTAACCCACAAGACCGACTATTTCCTGATTCCGGTCGTGGCCCTCGTCTTCTATGCGCTGCTGGCGCCGGTAACCGGTCTGCCCATTCCCCGCATCCTCATCGCCCCGCTGTTTGAAACGACCGTCCAGTACATACTGGCAACGGTAATCTGCTCCGCCAGCCTGATATGGCACGGCATCACCCTAAGGACGTTCGGCAGCTCCTTCCGTGTCGGCATCGACAAAACAACGACCGACAAACTCATCACGACCGGCCCCTTCGCCCTCAGCCGAAACCCCATCTACGCAGGTTTTCTGGCCTTCTTTGCCGGCATTCTTGTCGCCTACCCCAACATCGCCGTCCTCTTTTTTCTGTTGTTCCTTGCGGCAATCATACACCGCCAGGTCAAACGGGAGGAAATTTTCCTTAAGGACCATTACGGTTTGGAGTACCGGACGTATTGCGGAAGAGTGCGAAGATATTTGTAAGTGGTCCGCTATCCCGATATGCGTTGCCGGTTTGATCTCGATAAAACCATTTGATGGAATGAAGGGAATCATTGGTTTGAATTTACTTGAAGGACGGAACCGGCAAAGAAATTTTTTACAAGCCGAAAAACGCCGCGCGGACCATCCCCACTGCCGGCCCATTTCCCCCCTTATTAAGCGAATTTTCAAAAAATTTCGTTGACAGCTTGCTTGACTCGGTGTAGAGTTAGAGTCGTGTGAGATGTGGTTTGAAGTACCACCAATATACAAAAAAATGTATATTGAAATGCGGCGGCATGCGGCAAGGAGGAATATAATGGTAAAGATCGTGATCGGGGGCCAGATCGACAGGGAGGAGATTCGCGCCATGGCGCAGGCGCATTCCGGCGGCAAGTGCGAAATCGAGGCGATGTCCGATCTGGACGCGGCCGGCG
>WQZW01000270.1 GCA_009780545.1 Treponema sp. | reverse complement strand
GTCCCCCAAACGGCGGATCCAATCTACCTTGCGGTAGATTGGATTCGGGAGATCGGCTTACCTGCCCTTGGCAGGCGAGCCAACTCCACGCATTGGACGGAAAGGACGGGCAATGTCCCGTAACCCGGGCTATTTGCCCAAATGCCCGAGGACCAAGTCGTGGAGTTCAGCCCCGCAAATCTCCCCGGCCCAAACGCCCGAGGACCAAAGCGTGGAGGTTTGCCCCGCAGAACTCCACGCTCCAAGCGTGGAGATTTGCTCCGCAAATCTCCATAGCCCAAGCCGCCCCCGGCGGCTTGGGCCATTGACTGACATCCGCCCCCAAGCATATACTGACCTCGGCGACGGCAACCTTTCCGACGGGCAAAACTCTGGGAAGGTATGTGTCCGGAACGGGTGGTGCGGGCCGCATCATTGCGTATCATTAAGGAGGAAATATGAGGCGATTTTTTGACATGCGGAACTTCGGCGTTCCGTTCCTGGCCGCGGTTTTGGCGACGGCGCTTGTCGGCTGCGGGAGTTTCGGCGGTGCCGCGGGCGGGGGAAAATTCCTTTCCGAGCCGGTGGTCGTCGGCCTGGGCGGGGACTGGGAACTGAACGGGCTGCTGTCGGTGCCGACCTCGGCCCGTCCGGAAAAACCGGTTCCGGCGGTGGTCCTGGTGCAGGGTTCCGGGCCCTCGGACATGAATTCCACGGTGGGCGGGAACAAGCCCTTTCTCGATATAGCCGGTTACCTTGCGGCCAACGGCATCGCGTCGATCCGCTACGACAAACGGACCTTCGTTCACGGTGCCCGGATGGTGGCGGAACTCGGCGGGGACATGACGGTGCGGCAGGAAACCATCGAGGATGCGATCCTTGCCGCCGAAATCCTCCGTGCCGATCCCCGCATCGACGGTTCCAGGATTTACCTCGTCGGCCTCAGCCTCGGGGGAATGCTGGCTCCCCGAATTCACGCCGAGGGCGGAAACTTCTCCGGCCTCATCCTTCTTGCCGGCTCGCCCCGGCTGTTGACCGACATCCTTATCGAACAGCTTACCTCCCTGGTGGACCTTACCCTGGAGAACGGGCCGGAAAAAAATGCCCAGCTTGCCCAACTGTCCGCCATGGCCTCGCTTTTTACCTCCATCCCGGCGATGACCGACGCGGTGGCCAAGATCACGCCGGCTTTCGGGGCTTACGCCTACTACTACAAGGACCTTATCACGCATCCCTTTGAATCCTTCGTGCCCTCGGTCCAGGTTCCGATTCTGGTGATGCAGGGGAGCCGGGACTATCAGGTGCTGGCCGACAAGGACTTCGTCATACTGAAGGAACTTTTTGCCGGGCATCCGGACGCCACCTTCAAGCTGTACCCGAATCTCAACCACCTGTTCATGCCGACCGGCGCGACCAACATCGACGAGCATGCCAAGGAGATGATGGGGACGGCGGGAAAGGTCGACCGACAGGTGCTGCGGGACCTCGTTTCCTGGATTCGGTCCCGGTAGGTTCCGGGCCCCGACATACTCGCTTACTATGGAGGAAAGATGAAGTCGCTTATCATCGGATTCGTGATTCTTGCGGCCGCGGTGTACATGGTGCTTCCCGGCGGACTGGGCTGGGGAGCCGACGTGGTAACCTTCCTCCGGGGGGCCGTTCCGGTGGTCGCCATGCTCATCGCCCTCATAGCGGTGTTTATCGGGATCGCCGACATGAAGGACCGTGCCGAGGCCAAAAAGGAAGAGCGGGCGGAAAAGGTCGGGGAATAGGCGCGGGCAATGCCGGGGACGGACGGTAGGGAAGGGCGGTCGGCGCTGTGGTTCGCCTCGGGGAATGCCCACAAGAGGGCGGAACTTTCCAGGATACTGGCCGGCCGGGGGCTTTCGGTAAGACTTCTCGGGCCGGAGGACGGCGTTCCGGGCTTTGACCCGGAGGAAACCGAGAACAGCTTTGTCGGGAACGCCCTGCTGAAGGCCGGGGCCCTGCATGCGCTGCTTTGCAAGGAACGGCCGCCGCTTTACCGGGAAGGCCAACCGATACTGGCCGACGATTCCGGGCTCTGCGTGGATGCCCTGGACGGAAGGCCGGGGATACTGTCGGCACGGTACGCCGGGCCGGAAACCGGATCGGGTTCGGCCGGCCGGAAATTGGATTCCGGGCGGCGCAACGAACTGCTCCTGGCGGAACTGGGGGACAATCCCCTGCGCCGGGCCCGGTTCGTCTGCGCCGTCGCCCTGTTTTTCGCCCCGGAGGATTTTTTCGTCTTCCAGCAGACCTTCGAGGGGGAAATCGTTTTGCCCGGAAAGGCCGCCGGCAACGCAGGCTTCGGCTACGACCCGATCTTCTTCCTGCCGGAACTGGGCCGAACGGCGGCCGAGCTTTCCGAGGCGGAAAAGGATCGGCTGAGCCACCGGGGCAAGGCCCTCCGGTATGCGGCCCCGGTACTCAAGGAACGCCTGTCCATCATCCAAGGATGATGGACTAGGGAGATTTGCTTTGCAAATCTCCACGTCGTAGTTGACGGGAATGCCGCCGGTATGACCGGCGGAGTGGAGGGTTGCGAAGCAACCCTCCGAAGCCAATCGGCCTTCGGTCGATTGGATCGGGGGCGTTGCGGGGGCAGGCCCCCGCTCGGGGGGTAACGGAAGCCGAAAGTTGCCGCAAAGCGGCAACTTTTGGGTGGAGTGAAGGGGGGCTTGGCCCCCCTCCTGGTTCCGTATTGATTTTGGATTTTGGTTCGCGCTCCGGTAGCGGGTTGGTCGATCACAAGGAACCGTATTGTCAAAATTTTCGATCGCAACGATGGAGGACGAGCTTAACGGCCCGCAGTTCGAGGCCGCCTCCACCATAGAAGGTCCCCTGCTGATCATCGCCGGGGCCGGTTCCGGCAAGACGCGGGTCATCACCTACCGAATCGCCTGCATGCTGGCCCGCGGAATCCCCCAAAGCAACATCCTCGCCCTGACCTTTACCAACAAGGCGGCCAAGGAAATGGAAACCAGGGTGAAGGAACTGACGGGGCGCAAGCTCCAAAGCCTCACCGTGGGGACGTTCCACGCCTTCGGGCTTTCGGTGATCAGGGAAAATGCCGAG
>WQZW01000269.1 GCA_009780545.1 Treponema sp. | reverse complement strand
GGCCTTCGGCAAACGTCTCAAGCCTTGCGCCGGAAGTGTCCAAGCCGGGCTTCTTCCTTGCAAGGGAAGCCTTCGCCGTTTCAAAAACATCCGCGTCCACGAAATCGGGCTGGCGGATCAGCATCGTCCACAGGAATTTGCTTTTGTCGGGAACAGGCTCCCCGCCGCCCTTGAAGCCGGAATCGGCGACTTCCCAAAACCCTTCCAGCGGCGCGACCACGTACTCAAGCACGGCCTTGTTTCCCATCCTTATCGAATACGAAAGTCCGTAAAGCAGTTCGACTGCCGCCGCATATTCGGCCGACGTGTTCGGGTTGCCGCTTCCGTCCACGGCGAGGAACGTCATGGCCGGAACGTCCACGATGGACGGCGAAACTTTCGGGAGGTAGAATCCCGCATCACGTTTTTTGAAGTCGAGAATCATTCAGCCTCCTTCCGTCCTTATTCTCCGGCACCAATTCCGTTATCATATACCCGGCCGCCGGGAAGCACAATCACCATGGCCTTCATCACGGAATCACCTCTCATCACATGGGATCAAGCCTGCCCGATCCGTGGATGAACCGCCTCCATCTATGTATCTTCCTAACCAAGGCGCGGAGTTTTGCCATGCAAAACTCCTAAATCCAATCCGCCTACGGTCGATTGGATCCCCTGGCAAACAACCAAAAGAGGGGTTATAATGTAACGATTATCGGACCGTTTGGTTCGGGAATCTACCTCATAAGGAGGCTTTTATGAGTGATGTCGCTGAGAGACAGCAGTGGGGGAGCAAAGCCGGCTTTCTGATGTCGGCCATCGGATCGGCCGTCGGGCTGGGGAATATCTGGCGGTTTCCCTATGTGCTGTATGAGCAAGGAGGCGGGGCATTTTTGATCCCCTACCTCGTGGCGATGTTCACGGCGGCGATTCCGCTGTTGGTGCTGGAGTACACCATAGGATCGCAGATGCGGGGAACTTCGGCGCTTTCCTGGGCGAGGATTCGGGCAAAGTACGAATGGCTCGGCTGGTTGCAGGCCTTTTTCGCCGGCTGCATCATGGTCTACTACTCGGCGATTCTGTCCTGGGCGATCTCCTATACCAGGTTTGCCTTCACCATGGCCTGGGGCGACGATCCGAACGGGTTTTTCTTCGGCAGTTTCCTTAAGCTCAGTGACGGGCCCATGCAGATCGGCACGGTGAACCTTGCGGTGCTGGCCGGGCTGGTCCTGCTGTGGGGATCGGCCTTCCTGGTCTGTTCCCGGCGGGTCAGGGGATTGGAAAAAGCCAACCTGATCATGATGCCGGCGCTCTTTATCCTTATGCTGATCATCATTATCCGCGGGCTGATGCTGCCGGGAGCGGCCGCCGGCCTGAACACGCTGTTCACCCCGGACTTCCATGCGATGCTCAATCCCAGGGTTTGGCTTGCCGCCTACGGGCACGTTTTCTTCTCGTGCAGCCTGGCTTCCGGCGTGATGGTTACCTATTCCAGCTACCTGCCCAAGAAGTCGGAGCTGACCAACTCGGCCTGCATCGCCGGTTTTTCCAACTCGTTCTTCGAGATACTCTGCGCCGTCGGCGTGTTCAGCATCCTGGGTTTTATGGCCGGCCAACAGGGAGTGCCGGCAACCGAGGTCGCCACTTCCGGCATCGGGCTTGCCTTCATCGCCTTTCCCGCCGGTTTCAACACTATGGGCAATCTCGGGGTTTTCTTTTCGATCACCTTCTTCTTCGCATTGGTCGTCGGCGGCTACACCTCGCTCCTCAGCCTGATGGAGGCGTTCATCGCCCCGTTTACCGAAAAGTTCAAGATCAGTCGGCGGAAGGGTTATGCGATTCTGTGCTCGCTGGGGTTTGCCGCCAGCATCCTGTTTACCACCAACGGCGGGCTTTACATCCTGGACATCGCCGATTTCTTCATCAACAACTTCGGTCTCGTGCTGGTCGGCCTGTTGGAGGCGTTCATCGTCGGCTGGCTTCTCAAGACCGGCTACTTTAGGGAACTGGCCAACGCCAACTCGTACTTCAAGTTCGGCCGGTGGTGGGATGCCTGCATACGGTTCATCATTCCGATCATGCTGAGCTCGACGATCATGCTGAGCATCCGCAACCTGATCCTCAACGGCTACGAAGGTTATCCGATGATCGCCATGATTCTGTACGGTGCCCTGCTGATCGCGCTGTGCTTCGTTTTTTCGTTCGTGCTCCAGAGCAAGGGCTGGGCAATCCCGGTCCAAACCGCAGAAGTCCAACTTCCGCCCGGAAGGGGCAAAGGCAAGGAGGGAAAATGAGCGCCATAGCCATCGTCTTTATGATCTTCGCGCTGGTCGTCGAGATGGGAATTCTGAGCTACTGCTTTTACGTCCAGTTCAAGAAAAGGCGGGCGGGCTAATCTGCCTTCGGCAGATTAGCCTATGGAGATTTTGCTCATTCTCTTATGGAGAATGAGCAAAATCTCCATGCATTTCTCCACGCATTGGTTGTGTAATGGATCGGTCGCTGTCGATTTTTGCGTTTTCCTCTGGCAAACGATCAAAAGTGGGAGTACAATGTAAGCATGGCCGAACCGGTTGGTTCGAGGATAAACCTTGTTAAGGAGGCTCTTATGAGCGATGTTGCCGGAAGACAGCAGTGGGGGAGTAAGGCCGGATTTTTGATGTCCGCGATCGGCTCCGCCATCGGGCTGGGGAACATTTGGCGGTTTCCCTACGTCCTGTACGATCAGGGGGGCGGGGCGTTTTTGATCCCCTACCTCGTGGCGATGTTCACCGCGGCGATCCCGCTTCTGGTGCTGGAATACACCATCGGATCGCAGATGCGGGGAACCTCGGCGCTTTCCTGGGCGAGGATTCGGGCCCGGTACGAGTGGATCGGCTGGATGCCGGCCTTTGTCGCCGGCTTCATCATGATCTACTACTCGGCGATTCTGTCCTGGGCGATTTCCTACATCGGGTTCGCCGTTACCATGGCCTGGGGCGACGATCCGAACGGGTTTTTCTTCGGCAGTTTCCTTAAGCTCACCGACGGGCCCATGCAGATCGGCAGGATAAACCTTGCGGTCGTGGCCGGGCTTATCCTCTTGTGGGGATCGGCCTTCCTGGTC
>WQZW01000268.1 GCA_009780545.1 Treponema sp. | reverse complement strand
ACGGGGTTTCGCCGTCTCCACCGGTTCGGCCTGCTCCTCGGCGACTCCGGACCGGCCGGTGCTGAAGGCCATGGGGATAGGGCCGGAACTCGCCCGGGAGGGCATCCGCATCTCGCAGGGGCCCGGGACCGGGCCGGAAGAGATCGCCCTGTTGCTCGGGGCAATTCGGGAGGTGCTGAAATTTCTGTAAGCGACAATGACACGAAGCGGATCACCTGGCTTTTGAAGCCGGGCGAGCTTGTGCTCAAAGGCGACAACCGCAAGGGCTTCGAGCGGGCGCTCGGGCGCAACCTCAAGGCGATGCTTGGCGGAGGGCCGTTCCTGGAGATACGGAACGGCAGGTACCTCCTGCGGGGCGGCGAAGGACGACGGGCTGCCGTGGAAAGCGCCCTGGACCGGCTGATCGGCATCTCCGGCTGGGCGGAAACGGCGGTCATGGACAAAAACCTCGAGGCGATCCTCCCCGCCTGCATCGCCGAGGGAAGGCGTTTCCTGCGGGCCGGGATCGGCCGCTTCAAGGTCGAGGCCCGCAGGACGGACAAGGGCTTTCCCCTGGATTCCTATGCGCTGTGCTGCCGGGTCGGCGATGCGGTTACCGAGGCGTTGCCGGAACTGAAGGTGGACGTGCGCAAGCCGGAGGCCGTCATCCGGGTGGAGATACGGGAGCGGGCCTTCGTCTACGGCGATTCCCGCCGGGGCCTCGGGGGGCTGCCGGTGGGAACGGCCGGGCGGGGAATGCTCCTGCTTTCAGGCGGCATCGATTCCCCGGTGGCCGGTTTCCTCATGGCGACCCGGGGCATGGCCGTCGATGCCGTCCACTTCCACACCCCGCCGTACACTTCCGAGGCGGCCAAGGAAAAGGTCGTCCGCCTTGCCGGGGTGCTGGCCTCGTACTGCATCGGAATCCGGCTGCACCTGGTGGACTTCACGGCAATGCAGATGAAGCTCCGCGAGGGCGTTCCGGAAAACTGGTCCACGGTGATTCTCCGCATGGCGATGATGGACTGCGCCGGGAGAATCGCCCGGAGGACCGGCTCCGGCTGCCTGGTCACCGGGGAGAGCCTTTCCCAGGTTGCCAGCCAGACCCTGGAAAACCTCGCCTGCACAGAAAGCCCGGTAAGCATCCCGGTCCTGCGCCCCCTGATCGGCACCGACAAGGAAGCCATCGTCAGGAAGGCGGAGGAGATCGGCAGCTACCGCATCTCCGTCGAACCCTTCCCCGACTGCTGCGTCCTTTTCAGCCCGGAACGCCCGATCCTCCGCGGCCGCCCGGAGCGCGCCCTGGCCCTGTACCGCTCGCTGGAGCCGGAGGAGCTGATCGAGCGGGCGATAGCCAGGGCGGAGGTACGGGATATCGGGCAATAGCACGACAAAGCCGTGTGCCTTGAGTAAACGTAGCACGATGGGAGCACGGATACGGTATGCGGGTAAAGGCGTGAGGACTTTAGTCCGTTCCCCTGTTTCTGCCGGATGACGGAAGGAAGGAACGAGGTCGGCATGGCGGGCAAATTTTTGGGCGACGTTCCGTACTTCGGCCTTATTTTCCTGGCGATCGCCCCTTTGGGAATCGCAAGGATGAAATTCTCCGGCAGTTCCTGGCGAAGTGCCGTCATAATCCAGGCGGTCCTGACGGTACTCGGCATCGTGTTTTCGGTATTGACCGGGCAGGGGCTGATATGACGAATGCCGGTTTCGAAAAACCGCGAAGCGGCGGGGAAGCACGGAAATCAATTTTGAAAGAAGAATCAAGGCCGGAGTTGCACGGAGTACACGGAGTTTCAAGCCGTGTGTTAGGCTACGGTTTTCATGACGTTCTTGGGGTCAAAATTACCCGCTTAAAGCGGATTGAAAGACGCAAGGCTCCTTTTTCCTCTCCCTCCGTGCAACTCCAAGGCCAATCCGCCGCAGGTGGATTGGTCCGTCCTCCGTGGTTAAAAAATCTTCGAGTTTTTCTGAAAATTGATTTCCGTGGCGGGGAAGGGACGCCGCCCCCCATATCATAAATTGCATTCTTCCGAATAAAAGCGTACAATGGGGCATGGACAAATTGTACCACATAGACTTCGGGGACGAGCATGGGGCGACCTACGCCATACTGCCGGGCGATCCGGGGCGGGTGGAGAAGATCGCCTCGTACCTGGACAATCCCCGCTTCTTCCGGCAACACCGGGAGTACACGACCTGGCTCGGCGAGATCGAGGGAAGGACCGTCATGGTGATGTCCACCGGCATGGGCGGGCCTTCCACGGCGATAGCGGTCGAGGAACTGTACATGACAGGAGTGCGGAACTTTATCCGGGTGGGCACCTGCGGCGGCATGGCGAGCCGGGTCCTCGGCGGCGACCTGGTGATCGCAACCGGGGCGATCCGGATGGAGGGGACCACGAGGGAATACGTGCCGATCGAGTTTCCCGCCGTGGCCGATCTGGACATCACGAACGCCCTGATCCGGGCGGCCGACATTCTCGGGCAACGCCGGCATGCCGGCATCGTACACTGCAAGGATTCCTTCTACGGCCAGCACAGCCCGGAACGCATGCCGGTCGGCCGGGAGCTTGCCGACAAGTGGGATGCCTGGATCAAGGCCGGCTGCCTGGCATCGGAGATGGAAAGCGCGACCCTGTACGTCGTCTGCCAGGTGCTGGGGGCCCGTGCCGGCTGCGTCCTGAACGTGGTCTGGAACCAGGAACGGGAACGGCAGGGCCTTTCCAACCCCCATTGCACGGACACCTCCCCGGCGATCCGCGCGGCGGTCGAGGCCGTCAGACTACTTATAAAGGAAGAACGATGACGAACGAAGAGATACTCTCCCATGTGGACCACACCCTGCTGGAGGCCACGGCCGGCCGGGAGGCAATTCGGGAACTCTGCCGCCAGGCCCTGGAACACGGCACCGCCTCGGTGTGCATTCCCCCGTCCTACGTCGCCCCGGTACACGCCGAGTTCGGCTCCGGCCTCGTCATCTGCACGGTCGTCGGCTTTCCCCTGGGCTACGTCCCGGCCGAGGTGAAGGTGCTGGAAACCGAGCTTGCGGTAAAGGCCGGCGCCGGCGAGATCGACATGGTGATCGACCAGGGTGCCGTGAAGAACGGCGATTTT
>WQZW01000267.1 GCA_009780545.1 Treponema sp. | reverse complement strand
GTTCCTCATGGCCAGTATGGGTTCGGTGGTGGGCGAGAAAATCACCCGGGCGGTGGAGTACGCCACGGCGAATTCCCTCCCCGCAATCATCTTTACCGCATCGGGCGGGGCCAGGATGCACGAGGGGATTTTTTCGCTGATGCAGATGGCCAAGACCTCCGGGGCGGTGGCCCGGCACGACCGCGCGGGCGGCCTGTATATCCCGGTGATCTGCGATCCGACCACCGGCGGGGTTACCGCTTCCTTTGCCATGCTCGGCGACCTCATCCTTGCCGAGCCGGGGGTTACCATAGGCTTTGCCGGCCGACGGGTCATCGAGACGACCATCGGGGCCGACCTTCCGGCCGACTTCCAGACCACGGACTTCGTCCTGGAACACGGCTTCGTCGACATGGTGGTTGCCCGAAAGGAACTGCCCGCGGCCCTGACCAAACTGATGCGCCTGCATGGGTACAAACCCGAAGGGGGAAAACAATGCCGCTGAGCATCGGCGAACGGATAGACATCCTCAAGGGCCTGGGAAGGCCGACCATCCGGGATTACATCCCCCTTTTATTCGAAGATTTTACCGAACTGCACGGCGACCGCTGTTTCGGCGACGATCCGGCACTGCTGGGAGGTATCGGCCTGTTCCGGGGAAGCCCGGTCAGCATCGTTGCCCAGGTGCGGGCGAGGGACATCGAGGAATGGCAGCGGACCAACTTTTCGATGCCCCACCCGGAAGGTTACCGGAAGGCGTTGCGGCTGATCAGGCAGGCGGAAAAGTTCGGCCGGCCGGTGATCTGCTTCATCGACACGCCGGGCGCCTTCTGCGGTGTCGGGGCCGAGGAGCGGGGGCAGGGCGAGGCCATTGCCCGGAACCTCCATGAGCTGATGATGATCAAGGTGCCGATACTTTCGATCGTCCTCGGGGAAGGCGGATCCGGCGGCGCACTGGCCATCGGGGTCTGCGACGAGCTGGCCATGCTGGAGAACGCCATGTACTCGGTGATCTCGCCGAAGGGCTTCGCCTCGATCCTCTGGAAGGACGGCGGACGGGAACGGGAAGCCGCCGAGCTGATCAAGATAACAGCCGAGGACCTGCTGTCCTTCGGCATCTGCGACAGGATCATCCCCGAACCCGAGGGCGGGGCGACCCGGGACCCGGAGCTTACCGCCCGGAACATCGCCGCCTGGATCGGGGATTCCCTTGCCAAGTTCCGGAAGGCGGACTACGCCGGTCTGCCTGAATCCCGGTACCGAAGGTTCAGGCGGATGGGACCCTTCGCCGAGGAGTGAGCGATGCCCCTTGACCCGGCAAGGACGGCGCTCCTTGCCATCGACGTACAGAACGACTTCTGCCCGGCCTACCGGCATGGGGGAACGGACGTTCCGGCCGGAGCCCTTGCCGTCCCGGACGGCCATGCCGTGGTGCCCCCGCTGAACGCCCTCGCCGTGGCCTTTGCCGAACGCGGGGCGCCGGTGGTCGCAACCCAGGACTGGCATCCGCAAGGCCACTTCTCCTTCGCCTCCTCCCACCCGGAAGGTTCAGGCCCCAAGCCCGAAGGCGTCCTCTGGCCCGACCACTGCGTACGGGGGACTCCGGGGGCCGAGTTCCACGCCGGCTTCGACCTCCGGCCGGTGAACCTGATCCTCCGCAAGGGATTCCGTCCCCGGCTGGATTCCTACTCGGCGTTTTTCGAGAACGACCGCAGTACCCCGACCGGACTTGAGGGCTGGCTGCGACGGCTGGGCATCGATACCGTGGCGATCGGCGGACTTGCCACCGACTACTGCGTCTTCTACAGCGTGACGGATGCCCTCAGGCTGGGCTTTTCCGTGCTGGTGATCGAGGACGCCGTCCGGGGCGTGGGTTTCCCCGAGGGCTCCGTTCCCAGGGCGACGAAGGCGATGGCCGATGCCGGGGCGGGATTCCTCCCCTCCGCCGACCTCCTCCGGGAATTCCGATGATGCCGATCCAAAATTCGGCCCTGTTCGGCGACTTCTATTCCCTTACCATGGCCCAGGGCTACTGGAAACAGGCCCCGGAGCGAAGGGCCGTCTTCGAATTCTTCTTTAGAAGGCAGCCCTTCGGGGGCGGCTACTCGGTGTTCGCCGGCCTCGGCCCCCTGCTGGAGGATCTCCGGGAATTCCGCTTTTCCGATGCCGACCTGGAATATCTTGCCGGGATGAAGGTCTTCGAGCCCGGCTTCGTCGCATACCTCCGGGACTTCCGCTTTTCCGGCTCGCTCTGGGCGATGAACGAGGGGAGCATGATCTTCCCCCACGAACCGGTGGTCAGGGTCGAGGGCAGGCTGGTCGAATGCCAGCTTATCGAGGGCCTTCTCCTGAACCGGCTGAACTTCCAGACCCTGGTCGCCACCAAGGCCCGGCGGGTCTGGCTGGCCTCCGGCAAGGGCACGGTGCTGGAGTTCGGGCTCCGCCGGGCGCAGGGGCCGGACGGGGCTATGTCCGCCTCGAGGGCGGCGTATATAGGCGGGGCGGCCGGCACCTCCAACACACTCGCCGGCCGGCTTTTCGGCATCCCGGTGGTGGGAACGATGGCCCATTCCTGGGTGATGTCCTTCCCGAGCGAGGTCGAGGCCTTCGACACCTATGCGGAAATGTACCCGGAGGGCTGCACCTTCCTCATCGACACCTACAATACCCTGAAAAGCGGGATACGCAGCGCCATCGAGGCGGGGAAAAAGCTCGCCGCCCGGGGGAGGGGTTTCTCCGTGCGGCTGGATTCCGGCGACCTGCAGTACCTGTCGCATGAGGTCAGGCGGATGCTGGACGAGGCGGGTTTGCCGGAGGCCGGGATATCGGTGTCCGGCGACCTGGACGAGACCATCGTCCAGACCCTGGTGGCTTCCTCCGCCCCGATCGACGCCTGGGGTGTGGGAACCAGGATGGTCACCGGGGGAAACGATTCGGCCCTGCCCGGGGTGTACAAGATGGCGGCCTGCGAGGTCGCGGGCGGTACCCTGGCCCAGGTGATGAAGTTTTCCGACAATCCCGCCAAGACCACGAATCCCGGGATCAAGCAGGTATGGAGGATCAAGGACGGGAACGGCATGTCGCTGGCCGATATCCTTGCCCTGGACGGACAGCCGGACCCCGAGGAGAACG
>WQZW01000266.1 GCA_009780545.1 Treponema sp. | reverse complement strand
GGGGAGTGGAGCGCGGCCGGGAGGAAGGCTTGAAGGAAGGCTTGAAGGAAGGCTTGAAAGAGACCGCAAGAAAGGCCCTGGCCGAAGGTTTCTCGACCGAAGTGGTGCAGAAAATCACTGGGCTTGACATGGAAACCATTAAAAGGTTGAGGAACTAGCCCTGAAAACCGAGATCAGGAAGGCGGCCGACAACCTCTACCAGTTGAGCGGCGATGAGAAAGTGCGGGCCAAGTATGAAAGGCGGGAAAAAGCTTGGCGGGACCGTGTTTCCGCAATGGATGCCAGCGAGAAACGGGGACGGGAGCAAGGCTTGAAAGAGACCGCAAGAAATGCCCTTGCCAAAGGCTATTCTCCCGAGCAAGTCCACGACATCACCGGACTTGATCTGGAAACAATAGCCAGGCTTGCGTCCGGGGGATGATCCAGTGTCCAATCGGCCATGGGCCGATTGGACACGGCGGTCATAGATCGCCGGCAGTTTCTGGCTTTGGGGTTTTCGGGTTCCCCCGATATCTTGGTCGGTCAAGCTAAAGCCTTCGCACCTTTACCCCAAACCATTCCCCGCAAGACCCGAATCCGGAGCTTGATTCCAAGCTCCGGATTCGCCTTCAATCCTTACGCACACCGATCCGCATTGGCGCAACCGGAGCAGCCGCAGTCCCGGGGTTGGGCTTCCCCTTCCCGATTGGCATCGGCCGTGTCGGCGGCCGCAACCTCGTCCACCAGGGAGGAGATGTCGCCGCCTTCCCGGAAGCGAAGCACGTTCACCATGAAGATGTTCAGCTTGTTGACGATGTTCGGGGGGAGGAGGTTGCCGTCAACTTCGACCGACAGGATCGGGTAGTTGCGTTCCCGGGCCCAGGGGGTGAAAAGGCCTTCGATGACGCGGCCGATCAGACAGGCGAAGGGGCTGATGTTGACGATGCCGGAATAGCCGGCCTCCATCGCCGCCGCCGCCGAGCCGGATGAGACGGCGATCTCGGAGTTCAGCTCGAGGTTGAGGAAGTGCTCCTGGGTGTAGCCCATGATCAGCTCCATGTCGTGCGGGGTTTCCGGGATAAGGCCGGTGGGTTCGAGGATCGAAAGCACTTTCTTTTCAACCGAATGCTTCCACCACTTTTCCACCTCCAGCTTTTTCAGGTCGCGCCATGGTTTGGAGAAGAGCCTCGTGCCGGGCTTGCGCAGTTTGATCTTTTTCTCCAGGTCGTACTTGCGGACGAAGTCCAGGTAGTGGATCCATTCGGAAATGCCGGCCACCTTCACCATGATCCCCCGTTCGCTGATAAGCTGGATAAGTTCGCCCACGGCAAAGTCGTCCCGGCGGACGTAGATCTCGCCCACGACCAGCACCCGGGGACAGTCGGCCAGCTTCCGCTTCAGGGGGATTTTGCTCACTCCGGCGGCCAGGGTCCGCAGTTCGTCCCACATCTTCGCCGGCCGGTGCTCGACCACGTTCATCAGCTTCCGCCAGGAAACCTCGTAGGCTTCCAGCGCTTCCTTGGGATTGACGGCGCAGGTCTCGATGGCGCACTGGATGTCCTTGAGGTAGTCGGAAAGGACCAGGCCCTTCCACATCATCTTGGCGAAACCGCCGCCCAGTTCGGTGTAGGAATTGTCCGCCGAGAGGATGAAGACGACGACGTTCTCCAGACGCAGGTCCCGGAAGAGGTTTTCGTAATAGACGTAGTACTGGCCGGTGCGGCAGGGGCCGGTGGTGATCGGCACGAACAGCAGGTACAGTTCGTCCTTGCGGTACTTCTCGCCGAAAACGAACTCCAGGATGCTGCCCAGCACGATATGGCTGGGCACGCATTCCTTGCCGGACGAGTGCGCGCGGGCGATCTGCACGGTCTTGGTCGTGGCAACCGGCATCGCTTCGGCATTCACTCCCTGGGCCCGGATCGCCGCCCCCATGTACTCCGAGGAGATGGCCCCCATGTTGGAGAGCAGCACCTTCACCCTGGGATTGCCGGCCACCGGAAGTCGCTCGCCGGTCTTCGAGTTGTCCACCCGCAGCTCGAAACCGCCGGAGGCCTTGGGCTCGCTGACGAACTTCCATCCGTTGTCGTAGCGTTCGGCCTCCAGCTCGCCCTTCTTGGCCCGGTAGCCCTCGATGATGTCCAGGAAGGCCTCGACCCGGGTGTCGATCCCGGCATCCGCCGAATGCGAGTCCAGCTCCAGGATGAGGAAGGGCTTGCGTCCCATCATCCATTTGATGTAATGGAGGATGAAGGAATCCGGGGCGCAGGAGAAGTTGGTGATGTAGGTAAGGTAGATGTTGTCCTCTTTGGCGAGGAGGCTGGCCGCCTTGACGTCCTGCTGGCCGTAGTACCAGTACATGTTCGAGAAGATCTGCTCCTCGTGCATGGGCAGGATGTCGAAGGGCACCACCGAATAGCCCCGACTGGAAAACTTGCGGGGAATCCCCATGTTGGCATCCGGGGTGAAGGCATTGTAGGGCCGGCCGAGGATGGCGATCACCGGCCGCTTGGCCTTGCGCGCCTCGTCCAGCGCTTCCCGGCCCAGCGCCCGCACCGCGTCGAAGTAGGCGTTCTGCTTGGCCCAGGCCAGGTCGAAAGCGGCCTTGGTCTCCGCCTCGTCGATCCCCAGCCGGCGGGTCATCTGGCAGAACAGGTCCAGGGCCTGGGCCTCGCCGAACTTGAAGCTCACCACCACCGGAAGCCAGCGGTTCTTGTCGATGTCGGGGAACGCCTTCTCGATATAGTAGGGAAGCGCCTGGGTGATGGGGCAGAAGTTGGCGTGCACGTCCTTCTCGTAGGAGGGCATGTCCCGGAAGTGGGGCAGCAGGATGAAGTCCGCATTTTTGTCGATGCAGTCCTGGACGGCGCCGTGGGCGATCTCCGCCGGAAAGCAGTAGGTGGCCTCGGTTCGGGCCACGCCGGAATGGGCGATTTCGGTCGAAAGGAACGTCTTTATGCCCAGCTCGTGGAAGAACCACGAATAAAGGGGATACAGCGAGTGAACGGAGAATGCCAGCGGAATCCCCACGGTGATGTCCCGCTTGAGGACTTCCGGCTTCACCTGGAAGCTCTCGACTCCGGCGGCCGTTTCCCCCAGGGCCATGCTTCCGCCGGGAGCGTAGTCCACGAAGAGCATCTTCT
>WQZW01000265.1 GCA_009780545.1 Treponema sp. | reverse complement strand
GAGGTCAGGCGGATGCTGGACGAGGCGGGTTTGCCGGAGGCCAGGATATCGGTGTCCGGCGACCTGGACGAGGCCGTCATCCAGACACTGGTGGCCTCCTCCGCCCCGATCGACGCCTGGGGGGTGGGTACGCAAATGGTGACCGGGGGGAACGATCCGGCCCTTCCCGGGGTGTACAAGATGGCCGCCTGCGAGGTCGGGAACGGGGAACTGGTCCAGGTGATGAAGTTTTCCGACAACCCCGCCAAGACCACGAATCCGGGAATCAAGCAGGTGTGGAGAATCAGGGACGGGAACGGAATGCCGCTTGCCGACGTGCTGGCCCTGGACGGACAGGCCGATCCGGAAGAGAACGAGCGTTTCCCGGTCGGGGAACGCCACCGTTTCTGGCATCCGGCCTCGGACTACCGGCACTTCTACCATATCCCGGCACAGCCGCCGGAACCCATGCTCAAGCGGTACCTCGACCGGGGCGAACCCTGCCTGGACCGGCCTTCGCTCGATGCGGTCCGTGCCCACTCCCTGGCCGAGTTCGGGACCTTCGACGACACCCACAAGCGGCTCCTGAATCCCCACCTGTACAAGGTGTCGATCAGCGAGAAGCTCCACCGGATGAAGCTGGACCTGATTCGGAGCCACTTCCACGGTTTCGACCCGGACCCGCACAATCCGGGATGATTGGCCGGAAGCGGCCGGACGGGATGATGCCCGATTTCCACGGAGGGATTTTGGGTGCGTTTGAAAAGACCGGTTTTTTTGTGTATACTGGGGAATCGTCGGGTTGTTACCCGGTTTTCGGAGCGAGGAGGGATTATGGCGTTTGACGAGGAGTACGATTTCAACCAGCTCAAGAACGAAAGCGAGCTGGTCGTCCTGCAGGAGCTGGAGCGGCAGCTGGCCCTCGAGGGGGAGAATCTGTGTCGCTGTTCGGATTGCATACTGGACATGGCGGCGATGGCGTTCAATGCGGTACGGCCCAAGTACCGCTTCTCGCTGCTCGGATCGATGTACGCCGCCCAGGCGATGGAGGACCCGGAGTATGCGGCCAGCGTCCGGAACGCCGTTGCGACGGCATTGGCCAAGGTCAAGGCCAATCCCTCGCACGACTAGGAATCCGGCGGTTCCCTTTGGTTTCAACCGCACTTCGTTTCGTAGAAAAAGGTAAGTAGTACCGACCTCAGACGGGGGCTTTGGTCCGAACCGCTCCCGGCATCGGGATTTGATCGGTGTTTCTTGGGGAACCGTCGGTCAAACGAGGGATTCGGTGTTTTCCGGGCGGATTTGGGCGTATTGACATTTTTTCCTTGGGAAGGTAGTCTGGTGGAAAAGCCGGTCATTCGGCGGGAAGGAGAACAGCATGGCACAGGCCAGTAAGAACAGTCGTACCTCCAGCGCATCGCAGAAGTTTCTCTGCCCCTGCGGGGGCGAGATCAAGATGAAGGCGCTTTTCGAAAGCGGCAAGGTGAAGAACGTGGCCGAGTGCGAGAAGTGCAAGAGGGTGGAACGTCGCCCTTCGGAGTTCAAATAGAGGCACGACAGGGTACCTTGGCGGAAGCCGGTGCTCTCGGGCGATCATTTTTTGGGGGAATCTTTGGCAGAGGAAAAAAAGGCTAAGAAGAGGAAAAGCTCGGCGGAGAAGCGCCACCTGCAGAGCGAGGTTCGGAGGATGCGGAACAAGGCGGCGAAGAGTGCCGTGAGGACCAGCATCAAGAAGTTTGCGCTCCTGGCCCGCAGGAAGGACATGCCGGAATCGGGCATCGCCGAATCGGAGGTCGCCCTGAGGCAGATGGTGAAGAAGCTGGACACCGCCGCGCGGAAGGGCATCATCAACAAGAACGCCGTAGCCCGGAAGAAGTCCAGGATGCAACGTCTGTTCAATTCCCTGAAGGCGGCACGGTAGGGTCTTTCGGACCTACCGTGCGGGGTATGGGTATGGCAACAAAAAAGGTCACCAAGGCCGACATGGTGGGTGCCCTGTACGAACAGACGGGGATAAGCCGCAAGGAAATTGCCACGATACTCGATCTTTTTGTTCGCCAGGTCAAGTCCTCGCTGATTGACGGTCAGGTCATAGAGCTCAGGGGGTTCGGCACTTTCGAGGTGAAGATACGCAAGGCCCGCACCGGGGCGAGGAATCCCAAGACCGGGGAACCGGTCGACGTGCGTGCCCACGGCGTGGTTTCGTTCCGTCCGGGGCAGGATATGAAGCTCGGCGTGTGGAATATCGTGGGCCGGGCCGAGGAGCCGGAACGGCCGGCCTGACGATGCGAGGCTCCCTCCTTCGGGCTCCCCTGCTCGTCTGCCTTGCGGCCGTCCTTTTTGCCCTTTCCTTTCCCAACCCGCTTGTCCGCGAAGGGCTTCCCTTTCTTGCCTGGATCGCCTACGTTCCGGTTTTCTTTCTGGTCTACCGGACGGGGCTTTGGGCCTGTGCCCTCTGGGGCGCCCTGTACGGCTACCTGGCCTACCTTCTTTTCAACTACTGGCTCGCCGACTTCCATCCCCTTGCCGGCCTCGTAGTCCACGGACTTTCCCTCCTTTACATGGCCGCCCTGTTCCTCCTGTTCAGGCTGGCCGTCGTCGCCTTCCCCCGCGGTGCCTTCCTCGCCCACTGGGTTATCTGGCTGGCCTACGAGTACCTCGGTACCCTGGGTTTTCTCGGCTATCCCTACGGAATCAGCGGGTATACCCAGTGGCGGGCGGTTCCGCTGATCGGCATCGCCGACATTTTCGGGGTCTGGGGGGTTTCGGCCCTGGTGGTCTTTCCCTCGGCCTGGCTTGCGGGGGCTTTCGCCTCTGCCCCCTCAGGCCTTTCCCCGGTACTTCAGGCCATTGGGCCGAAGGGGAATGCCGGAAGTCGGGTATTTGCCGCACTCCGCGGCCTGTACGGATCGGCCCCGGCGAGGATCGCCGGATTCACGGCCGGCAGGTTGCCGGCGCTTCTGTGGATCCTTGCCCTTGTCGTCTCCCTGCTGTACGGAAGCCTTGCCGGTTCGGACCCTTCCGGGTATCCGAAGGCGAGGATCGCCCTGATCCAGCCGAACAGCGGCCCCTGGACCGGCGGCCCGGAGGAATTCCGGCGGGACTTCGACGTGCTGAGGCGGCTTTCCGACAGGGCGCTTGCCGAGGGACCGGG
>WQZW01000264.1 GCA_009780545.1 Treponema sp. | reverse complement strand
TTGCGTTTCCGGTTCACCCAGCCGTTGAGGATGACCTCCCGACCTATGTCCGCCTCCCGCAGCGAGCCGCAGTCGCTTGTCCGTTTCATCTGTTCCATAGTCGTACCTCGGGCCAAGTATACCATATCGGGGAGAGGCTGTCCTCAAGGGGGAAATCTCGCATCCGATAGCTCTATTTTAAAGAAGAAAAGAACGAAGAATCATGAAAACTACGGTTGAGGTAGGTAAGGGCCTGCATGATTTCTAATATGCCTCCGGTCTGCCCCAAGCCGCCTCCGCAGCTTGGATATTCTTGAGATCGATGTTGCCAACCGTATTGACAATTCATCCGTCGGCAAATACCCTATTGGTCAGAGAGAGGAAGTTGTGGGCAAAATAAAAACGAAAGCCGGCTTGGAAGCGAACTTCGTGTATCACATGCTGTCCGTGGCCCGATGCGGCTACGACAACGATTACGGGAAGGAATTCCGGGGCCTGCACCCCAAGGCGGACCTCGACATCCTGAAATCCAACGAAAAATCGATAACCGTTGCCGGCGGCGAGCATTGCGGCGAGCTGTACTGGCATTTCGTCTCGATTCCGGCCTCGCTGGATTCGCCGGCCGTCGATTACTATCGCAGTCTGGGCGATCTGTTTCGCAGCGGCGACGCGGAAAAAAACGCCCGTGCCTATCCGGATTTTTATTTCTCGTTTTTGCCAGGAGACGAAGGTATGATAACCAAGGCCGTAAAAAATACGTTGGAAAAATACGCGCATCTGGGACGGGAAATCGTTGCAATGAGCGGTGCGATGGAACGCAATTACGAAATCTACCGCCTGAACGTCTGGGAAAAAACGCAAACGGTACTTGCGACTTACTGCTCAGGCGTGCAGGCGCTCTTCGACAAGGACGACGTGGACGAAAGACTTGAGGCACTGATCGGCGCGCAACTGGAAGGCACCTTTACCGCCTCTTTCTGCAATTCCGTAAACGGAGGCGCCGAGGCGATAGATATTTCCAAAGATCAGGATATATTCGGCATCGGAAGAAGTTACGAACAGGCGAAGAATTTTATTTGCCACGAATTTGTCGTCTATATTTTGAAAGGGCTTTTGTTTGGCGAAACCTTTCCCGATTTCTCGCTCTGGAAACGTTTCGAGGCTCTGGCCGAATTTTATCTGGGACTGGCCGGCCTTGAAGTCCGAATGTTCGCCGAGGAGATGAAGGAAATTATCGCTTTTTACCGGGAGGAGCGCGATAGAAACCCTAACGCAACCGCCGTCGAACTCTTCCGCGCCTCGGGCCAAGTATAGCGCATCGGGGGAAGGCTGTCCCAGGGGGAATCTTGGGTACCGGAAGCTATAATAAGGAAGAAAGTAACGTCGGATAAGCGGATGCGGATCAAGTTTTCTTAGGCTGCTCCGCTTGGTTAGATTTTTTTGGGCAATACGGCAGGTTGACATCCTGCTTCCCCTCCTGTATTCTTACCTTTAGACTGAAATGGCAGAACTACCCTGCCAGGGAGGCAAGTATGGCGAAGGTTGAATTGAAAGGGATCGGGAAGGTGTACGAAGGCAACGTGCGTGCCGTCGAGAACGCCACGATCACCATCGAGGACAAGGAATTCGTCGTGTTGGTCGGGCCTTCCGGTTGCGGGAAGTCTACCACGTTGCGTATGATCGCCGGCCTGGAGGACATTACCGAGGGCGAACTTTACATCGACGGGGAACTGATGAACGACGTTCCCCCGAAGGACAGGAACATAGCGATGGTCTTCCAGAACTATGCCCTGTATCCCCACATGAGCGTTTACGAAAATATGGCCTTCGGGCTTCGTATAAAGAAAGTCCCCAAGGACGAGATCGACAGGCGGGTCAAGGATGCGGCAAAGATATTGGACATAGAAAAGTTGTTGGACCGCAAGCCCAAGGCGCTCTCCGGCGGGCAAAGGCAGCGGGTTGCCGTAGGAAGGGCCATCGTCCGCAATCCCAAGGTCTTCCTTTTTGACGAGCCGCTTTCCAATCTCGACGCCAAGCTCCGGGTGCAGATGCGGGCGGAGCTTTCCGGCCTGCACCTGCGGCTGAACGCCACGATTGTCTACGTTACCCACGATCAGGTGGAGGCGATGACGATGGCGAGCAAGATCGTGGTGATGAAGGACGGCTTTATCCAGCAGATCGGCGCCCCGCTGGAGCTGTACAACCAGCCGGCGAATAGGTTTGTGGCCGGCTTTATCGGTTCGCCGCCGATGAACTTCCTTGCGATGACGGTTCTGGAGGAAGGCGGTTCGCCGGTGCTGTGCGAGGGCAAGGATTCCTTCAAGGTAAAGCCGGATCCTGCCCATGTGCCTTTTCTGAAGGACTATGTCGGCAGACAGGTGTACTTCGGGATTCGGCCGGAGGACCTGGCCTATGCGGAAAGCCGGGGCGGCAACTGCATGGCGACCACGGTTACCGTGGTGGAGCCGCTGGGTGCGGATACCCATCTCTGGCTTTCCACCGGAACCCAGTCGCTGGTCGCCAGGACCGAACCGCATTATACTTTCAAGGTGGGCGATACGGCGTACTTTGTCCCCAGGATGGACAAGGTGCGCTATTTCGACAAGGAAACCGAGCTTGCCCTGATTCCGCCTCCTGCGGGAACCGGTCTTGAGTAAGGTCCATCATCTGAGCGGGAGTTGGTTTTTCCGCCTCCCCGATTCGGGAGAATGACCGACGCCATTGAGAGGCCCGGCGGGCCGGAACCCGCCTTTGATTTTGTATGACAATTGATGAAACATATACCTTTTCCTCCTTCGGGCTGTCCGATGCGCTGCTGAAGGCGATCGAACGCAAGGGCTGGACTTCGCCCAGCACCATTCAGGCCATCGCCCTTCCCCGGCTGCTTGCCGACGAGGGCCATTGCATCGTCAAGGCCCGCACCGGAACCGGCAAGACGGCGGCTTTCGGCATCCCCCTGATCGAAAGGCTCACCATGGCCTGTCAATCCCCCAGGGCGCTGATCCTCGCTCCGACCCGGGAACTGGCCCTTCAGGTTTCCAAGGAAATCTCGTCGCTGGTGTTCGGAAACTTTCCCAGAGTGACGGCGGTTTACGGCGGGGCTTCGATCAGAACCCAGATCATGGACCTGCGGCGGGGCAGCGAGATCGTGGTGGG
>WQZW01000263.1 GCA_009780545.1 Treponema sp. | reverse complement strand
GGGTTCCCGCACAGGCCACGGCATCCGCTACCATGTTGGTGAAGTAGCCGGTGGGGCCGTCGAAGGATTCGGCGGTTCGTTCAAGGGAGCGGAACTTTTCGGCGTAGGGGCTTGGCGTACTTTCCCACACCTCGAAAATACCGTTGCCGATTCTCAGCCGGCCTTTCTCGCAGGAAAACTCCATCTCGAAGACAAGGTGATCCCGGCCGGCCCCGACTTCCATTACAGCCGGGATTGTACAGCTTCCGTTTTGAAGCTCGGCCTCAAGCCAGGCGGTGCCGGAACGGGAAGTCAGCTTTGTTCCAATTCGCCTTTTGTGTTTCATCTTTAGGCCGGTGAGGAACATAATCGCGTCCACAAGATGGGTTCCGTCGTGCCACAGAACGTCCAAAAGCCGTTTCGTTATGCCCATGTAGAGAACCGCGCGCACGCTCAAAAGCCGGCCAAGCCTTTCGTCGCCCAGAATCGCCTTGGCACGGATGTAGTTTTGCGAATACCGCCTTTCGTGGTTGGTGATGATCGCCGGCCCGCCCGATTCCGCAAGCCTCGCGATTTTGCGGGCTTCGCCGATTGAGGCTGCAAGCGGCTTTTCGCAAATCACGGCGGACACGCCAAAGTCGGCGGCGAGGCTGCAGTAACGAAAATGGCTGTCAGGATGCGTGGCAATTACCAAAAGCCGGGGCCGGTGTTCGCCGAGCATTTCGCCGGCGTCCGCGTAAACCGGCACGTTCCGGCTTTCGGCGAAGAGCCGGCGGCGTTCCCCGTCAACGTCGCAGCCGGCCACAAGAACGCAGTCCCGGTTTGCGACAATCGCCCCCGCATGGGTGCAGGGCTTTTCCCTTAGAGCGTCGCCCTCAAGAAGGCTCGCTATGCGGCCGAGGCCGACGATGGCCGTTTTTGTTTTTTCCAAGCGTTTTCCGTTCGGGCCAACGAACGCGAACCTCCGATTTTAATCAACAACCCCGCCATGAATGGCGGGGTATGTTGTTTTGGTAAAGTGATATTCGGAGGGTATGTACCCTCCGAATACAATCGTAGGTTCGCGTTCGCGTTCGCCCGTTAAGGTATCGTAACCAGCCGCCAATCGTTGAAGATCGGGTGTGCACTGTCGTTGTTGGTTTTAATCATTATCCAGTAGCTTTGGCCACGCTTGAAGAAAGGCTGCGGAATTAGCGTGGGCTTTCCGGGATTGCCCACCGATTCATACGGCCCGGGTTGATAGTCCAGCAGATTCAGCTCATGGAATATGCTGTTCAGCGTTTGGTACAGGAATTGACAGCTTGTGTCGTGGGAAAGCGGTTCTTTCCCTTCAGGGCTGTACCAGCCGTAAAGATAGTAAGGCACCAAAACGACGCCGTTCTCGTCCTCGTGCGCCGGCCATTTCAGGTTTCCGTCCTCGTCAACGTGAATCGGGAACTGCTCGTCCTTCCAATCCGCCACGATTTCGATTTCCACGAAAACCGTCGGGTCCGCCGCCCAATTTACCTTTACCGTGTACGTACCCTTTTTGACGTCCGCGGGAACACGCAGTCTAAGAAAGCCCGTGCCTTGGGAAGTGAAAAGGTCGTTGTAAAACTGCGAGCCTTTGTCATAGGTAAAACCGGCCGGCATCTCAACCTGCAAAAAACTGTTCTCGTTGTTGACTTTGTCCGTGTCAAAGAGCATCGCTCCCCGCACCGGCAGATATTTCGAATTCAGCGGAATATGCACGCTGGAATTCCCGACGACCGGATTCGGGTCGGGATCTCCGGCCGTAAGCTCGGGCTGCGGCGGACCCAAAATCGTAAGGGCAAACGTGCAGGTCTTGCCGTTGATTGTCAGCGTTATCGTGCGTTCCCTTTCATCGGTAAACATGGGCACGCCGCCGAGAACCATCGTTCCGGTCAAATTGCCGTTTTCCACCTCGTAGGAGCCGGAAACCGTTACGCCGCGAGGCATATTGGTCTTCTGATCCCCCGCGCGCGAAAGGTTCGCCGACGCAAACGGCACGGTTCCCTCCTTGCCGCCGATGTTGTCGCCTTTTACGGCAACGCTTACGGTTTGCGTGTCGTTGTAGATCTGAAGCTGGCCGGAAGGCGTGGCCGTAAGAACGGCCGGGGGAAGGGTTACGGTAACCGTCGCCGTTGCCTTTGCACCCCCTGCTTCCTCGGCCGTTACGATGAACACCGTTCCTTCAGGGGCAGCCGGATAAACATCCAATGTGATCTCTCTTGTATTTTCGTTAACCCAGCTTATCTTGCCCAAGTCCTCGGTGCCTGCTGCCTTATATTCATCGTGGTTTAGCGTCCATTCATAAGTTCCGAGTTGTGCCGAATCCAAGGCAGCCACCCAAAAAACGCTTCCATTTTTGCCCCTCTGTATCAACTTTGGCCCAAGTATGACCACTTTCGTCGGTTCCAGTATAAAACCGTCTTTTTCAGCGTCTACGATGATCTTATAAATGTCGCCCACGGTTACGGTCAAGATGCCTTTGGACACATATTCCTTCCAGTCAAATTCCAGATTTGATCGGTTTCCGAAATACAGAATCCTGTCCCGAATCTTCACTTCAATATCACTCTGGGTTTCATGATCCTTACCGAGCGTCCCGGAATCGAATTCCCTCTTGACCAGGGCCGCGTCGATTAGGGTTACGAACCTTGGCAGGTCGTAGTATTTAACCTTGTCCTTTTCGGCCACGTCCTTGGAAAGCTCCGTGAACGTGGCGGCAACCTCGCCTATGTCCGCGTATCCCTCATATCCCTCCTTGCCGATAACCCCCCGGAAGGTATTCGGAACCTTTTCCAAAATCCCGAAATGCGTGAGGTTTACGGAATTGCGTGAAAAATCCCATTCGTCGATTCCGTTCCAGGAGTCCAGCACGTAGTACAAAAGCGGCGTGGTCGGACTCGCGTTCCACGTCCAGTTGCTGTCCACGCCTTCGTAAACGTGAAGCACCTCCTGCACGTCCGACGTTCGATCCCGCCCGTGCTCACTGTCGTGGTAGACAAGGTGAAGATACACGCGGTACTGGCCGGCGGGAAGCCCCCTCTCGCCGATGGCGTTCGTCCCCAACGCCATAGGCTCGACAATCGTCTGCCCCGTTTGGTCAAGCCGGCTGATGCTGAGCGTGCCGTCGGCTTCGCAGCAGTCCTCCGTACCGTAGTCGATATTCCAACTGAAAGTTCC
>WQZW01000262.1 GCA_009780545.1 Treponema sp. | reverse complement strand
CTCCCGCTCCGGCCGACCGAACGAAGCCCTGCAAGCCCTGCTCCGGTCGATGGAACTCGACCGCCGCGTCGAAAACTCCTGGGGCCTGGCCTCAAGCTGGCGCGCCTCGGGCGACGTCCACCGCCGCACCGGCAACTTCCCCGCTGCCCGAGCCGCCTACCTCCGCGCCGCCGAAATCTTCGCCGCCCTGGACAACGAGCAGGCCCTGCAGGATGTCCGGGATCGCCTCGCCGCCCTCCCGGAGGGCTCATCCTCCTGAGGAGGATGAGCTAAGGAGATTTGCAGAGCAAATCTCCACGCCTTAGTTGTCGGGACTGTGAAGAAGAATACGAAGAATTTTGAATTACTACGGTCGAAACAGCAAAAGGCCAGCAGCATTTGAAAGCTTCCCCTTGGGCCGCCGAGTTTGGCCGGATGCCTTCATGGCATCCGCCAAACTCCCGAGCCTTCGGCGCCTAGCCTTCGTCCCCGGCTTCCGTTTCGTAGCTTTTGTACAGAAACCGTTTGATCTTCTGTTGGGCGTTCTTCTCGAAAGGTTCGGTCCAATCGGCCATGGGCCGATTGGACTCGGAGTTTTGCTTCGCAAAACTCCACTCCGCCGGTCGTCGACCGGCGGCCATTACCGGTTTGGGAAGTCCCGGCTCTCGCGATACCTTGGTTGCAGGGCAAAGCTCCGAGATCGGATCGCCTCCCGGGGCCAAACATCACCGCCTAGCTTTCGTCCCCGGCCTCCGTCTCGTAGCTTTTGTACAGAAACCGTTTGATCTTCTGCTGGGCGTTCTTCTCGAAAGGTTCGCTGCGGATGGCAAAGCCGGTTATCCTTTTGTAGATGGGCAGGTTGCGGTTTGCCTTTTCGACCTCCGCCTTCAGCAGCGATCGGACAAAATCCTCGTCCTCTTCCTTTTCCGGATACTTTTCCCCGATCAGTTCGAGGTTCGGCACGATCACGGCAAAGATCGTCTCCCCGTTTTCCCCCTTGGCCCTTCGTCCCACGACCAGCACCTCGGCAACTTCCGGCGAGGCGAACATTCCCTCGATCTCCTCCGGGTAAATGTTTTTGCCGGCGGAAGTTACGATCAGATTTTTCTTGCGGCCCAGGATGTACAGGAATCCGTCCTCGTCGATCTTCCCCAGGTCCCCGGTGAGCAGCCAGCGTTTGCCGTCGATCTCCCGTATCACCTCCTCCGTTGCCGCCGGGTTCTCGAAGTACCCGATCATCACCGAAGGCGAGGTGCAGGCGATCTCTCCGATGCCCTCGGCATTGGGCTCGATGATCCGCACCTCGGTATAGCTGACCGGCAGCCCGACCGAGGCGTTTCGTTTGTGCCTTGTCGTGTTTACGCTGATCAGCGGGGAATTTTCGCTCATCCCGTAGCCGTGGACGATGTTGAAACCCAGGGAGTCGAAAAAGTCGGCGGTTCTCCGGTTCAAGGGCCCGCCGCCTGCGACGATTATCTTTACCGAGGCAAGCCCGGCCTTCTTCCTGAAGAACAGGAACTTCTTCCTGCCGTACTCCGGCCGCCCGAGGTCCGCTTCCCGCAAGGCTTTTTCCCTTGCCGGCCGCAGCAGGGCCCGCAGGAATCCCGGAATCTTCGTGTTGTACCCGGAATCCAGGGCCGTCATCATCTTCTCGAAGAGCAGGGGCACGGCGATGAGGAAGGTTACCCCGCCATCCCGAATGTCGTCGATGACCACCTTCCCGACGATCTTCTCGACCACGACTACCGGAATCCCCAGGGAAAATGGCGTGATGAAGCAGCAGGTCGTGGGATAGGTGTGATGCAGGGGCAGCACGTCGATGAACACGTCGGTGCTGTTCGGGCCCAGGATGCGGACCGCCGCACTTGCGTTGGCGATGATGTTTCGGTGGGAAAGGGTTACGCCCTTGGCAACCCCCGTGGTGCCGGAGGTGAACACAATCGATGCCGGGGAGTCGCCGTCAATGTCCTCCGGTTCCGGCAGGGGCTGTCGGCCGGCGTCCTGCCCGAAGCGGGAGAACTCGTCATTGTCCAACCGAACGCTGACCGCCAGGCCGGATGCACGATCCGCCGACAAGTCCTTGGCAAAATCGACCTTGGTGGCCGAGTAAAAAAAAGCCCTGGCCCGGGTGATCTTCATAATGTTCCGGCATTCCTGGTTGGTTGCCAGGAAGTCCACCGGCACGATGGAAAGCCCCGCAATGAGCGCACCCATCCAGACGGCCATCCATTCCGGCCGATTCTCCGCCCAGAGCAGTACCCGGTCGCCCTTGGTCAGTCCTGCGGCCAACAGCCCTTGGGCAATCCGTCGGCATTCGCCGTCGAAACGGCCGTAAGTCCAGCGGACGAAGTCCTTCTCCCCGGCCTTCCGGTACAGGATGGCATCCTTGTTACCATGGTCGGCGGCAATCTGTCGAAGGAACTCGGCAAAGTTCCGGTGCGGTACGTCCGGGATGTCCGAAATATAGTCCTCGAATTTCAACATGGTGACCTGCCCTTCCTATAGTTTCCTCCATTATGGCAGGCCGTATCATTATGTCAATATCAAAAGGCCCTTTTTTTCAAAAAAATCGTGATTTCTGCAACCTTATGGGAACAAGCGTGTCGGACGGGTTTTTGCGGAATTGCGGCTTGGGAGATTCGAGTACAAATTCCTGCGGTTTTGATTTCAAGTGGAATAAGATAAAAGGTTTGCTGTGCTAAGTTCATGGGAATCGATGTTCTCAGGATTCTTCCCCGGCCACCAACTCCTCCGCGATAAGCTCGGCCTGTTTCAACACCGTTTCCGTCGCAAGCAGTTCCATGTCAGGCGGATAACCGTACTGCCGTAAAAGCCGTTTGACGGTAACTTTCAGCTTTGCCCTTACGCTTTCCTTTATCGTCCAGTCAATCGAAGCGTTCTCCCTGACCCGTTCGTAAAGCACCACCGCAAGCTCCCGCAGTTTGTCCTTTCCCATCACTTGCTTCGCGCTGTCGTTTTCCGCAATGGCGGTGTAAAAGGCGTATTCGTAATCGGAAAGGCCCATTTCCCTCAGACTCCCTGTCCATTTGCCTGAATTCCTTTGCCACGTCAATCAGTTCCTCGATAACTTCCGTCGCAGTGATAACCTTGTTGTGATACTTCTTTATGGAAGATTCCAACATTTCCATGAGGGTTTTGCTTTGAATAAAGTTCTTTTTTGCGCGGGATTT
>WQZW01000261.1 GCA_009780545.1 Treponema sp. | reverse complement strand
CGTCTGCGACATCACCGGCCTGGACAGGGAAACCGTTTCGGGGATTGCCGGACAACCATCCGAAGGATAGGAGCTTTGCCGAACGGGGCCGAAGGGCGTTCCCGAAAACCCGACAACCGATGCGTGGAGATTTGCCATGCAAATCTCCCGAGTCCAATCGGCCGAGGGCCGATTGGACCGCCTACAGCAGATCCGTCCGACCAGACTTCCTTATCAGCTCGACGACCTCCCGAACCCTGTGCGTCTGGCCCTTCCTGGTGACCAGGGCGGTCGCCGGCCCGCCGTTCTTCCCGGAGCGGATCACCACGACGAGGTCCTCCACTCCGGCAAGCGCCACCGGAATGTCCGAATCCACGCTGCAGCTTTCGGCCGAAATACCGAAGACCTGCGATCCGCCTGCCGGACGCAGCTTGACGTAATCTTCCCAGTTGCCGATGTCGATCCAGTCGAAACCGCCCCGAACCATCACCGTGTCGGAACATTTCTCGGCGATGGCGTAATCGAACGAAATGGCCTCGGCCCTGCGGTAGGCGCCCTCCAGCCCCGGCCATTTTTCCAGCACCTTCACCCCGTTCGTTTCGGCGAAGGAATCCCCGTCCGGGACTTTCAGCTTTTCGAAGGGAGCGAACACTTCCGGGGCAAGCAGGCGGAACCGGTCGGCCATAAAATCGACGGAAAAGGCGAACATCCCGGAGTTCCAGAAGAACTTTTTGCTTGCCAGGTACCTTTTCGCCGTCGCCGCATCCGGCTTTTCGTGGAAGGCCGTCACCGGGCTCAGCCCCGCCCTCGCCCGGCCGGTTTCCAGGTAGCCGTAGCCGGTTTCCGGCCGGGTCGGGGGAATCCCGAAGACCGCGAGCCTTCCGCCTTCCGCCGTCCTGCCCGCCCCGGACTCGGCAAGCAGGGCGGTGGCCTTGAAGGCCTCGATCGGCCGGATGACGTGATCGCTGGTAAGGACGAGCATGTTCCGCCCGGCCCCGCCTGCAAGCGAGAAGCGGACGGCGCAGGCGATGGCCGGAGCGGTGTTTTTCGCCGCGGGTTCGCCGATCACCAGCAGCCGCTTTTTTTTGGCCGCGCCGAGGCCGGCAAGGTCGGCGACGACATGGGGAACGTGGGCCTTCCCCGCGACGACGATCACCCTTCCCCGCGTTCCGGTTACCGCCAGCGCCCGTTCCACGGCCATCGAAAAGAAGCTCGCCTTCCCCGAGGCCGGCAAAAACTGTTTCGGCAGGCGGGAACTGCTCGCCGGCCAAAGCCGCGTCCCGGAACCCCCCGCCATGATCAGGCAATCGTCAAACATAGGTTCGGCCCTCCATACCAAAGAGTATCGGGTATCAAGGAACACTTCAAGGATGTCTTTTGTGCCCGCCGCATGTTGTGGAATTTGCCGGGCCGTATGCCGCCAAGCCTAAAGCAGGCGTTCCAACTCATCAACAAGGCCGGCAAACACCCGACAGGCCGCCTCTATCGGCTCCGGTCGGCTCATGTCGATGCCGGCGAGTTTGAGCGAGTCCAGCGGGAAGCGGGAACCGCCGGACTTGAGGAAGGCAAGGTAATCCTCACGTTCCCGCTCACCGCCGCCAAGAACCCGGTCGGCAAGGGCGAATGCCGCACAAATTCCGGCGGGATATACATACATGCCGAACTCGATGCGGTGATGGGGGATGCCGCTGTCCGATTCGTCCACGACAAAGTCCGGGCCGCGGTATTTCGCCAGGAGCCTCCGGTACTCGCCGAGCTGAACATCGAGCGTCAGCGGCATGCCGCCCTCCTCCAGCTTGTGCAGGATATGGGCGAACTCGGCATGCATGGTGTGCTCGTACAGCATCCGTATCAACAGGTCCATGCGGCCATCAAGCAGAAACAGGTACAGTTCCTTGTCGTCGCCTGCGGTTTTCAGCATATGCCGGAAGAGCAGTTCCTCGTGAAAGGCGCTTGCCGTTTCCGCCTCGAAAGCCGATTCGCAGAAATGACGGTACGGGTTGCGGCGGCCGGCATACCGGAAGTGCATGGCATGCGCACTTTCGTGGGCAAGGCAGCCGATGTGGTCGAGCGTGTCCTCGTCGTATTGGATGATGATGCGCGGATCGTTCCCGTAATTGGTGAAACAGGACAGGCGCTTGGATTTGCCCCGGCTCGCATAGCGATCCGCCCAGCGCCCCAGGAGGCCGGAACGCAGGATCGCAACGTACTCGTCACCCAGGGGCCGGAATGCGTCGCAGAGAATCGCCACCGCTTCGTTCCATGTCGTCCTCCGTTTTGCGGAGCGAACCAAGGGCAGGCCCAGATCGTACTCGTGCAGATCGCCCAACCCCAGCACCCGTTTGCGTAGGCCGTAATAGCGGTGCACCGGCCCGAGGTTCCGGCCGACCGTGGCGATCAGATTGTCGTAGACTTCCTCGGGGATGTTGTCCGGAAACAGCTCCGCCGCCCGTGCGGAAGGAAAACCCCGAACCCTGGCCCGAATCACGTTGAGCTTGATCGTCGCCGCCCGAAAACCGGCCAACGCGTTCCTCGCCGATTCCCGGTGCGCCCTGTCTTTTTCGTAGAGCTTGCGGCGCACCCGCCGGTCGGGGCTTTCGTGGATGAGCTTCCGCCAATCCCGATCCCCGCTCAGTTCGATCCGCTCTTCGCCGGTGTCGACGAATCCCAGGTCGATGTCCATGTCGACATTGACCAGCATCAGGCGGGTATCCTCGCATGCCGCAGTCCCTCCCTCGTACAATGCGATTACCCTCTCGCCCTCCTCGCCCAAGGTGTGGGGACGCATACGGAGGATTCGGCCGATGTAGACGCGGTACTCGGCAAGCCGGGGATGTTCGAGGAAGCGCGCGATGTCGGCTTCCGGGATTGCCAGAAGCTCGGGCCTCTCCCATGCGCAGTCCGCCCGGCTTTTCGCGTACAGCGTCTCGCAGCTTTCCGTCATGGCAAAGGCCTTCTCGTTACGTTCGTCCTCGCACCGGCGCGCAAAAGCATAGGCATGAAGCCGCTCGATCAGCATGTCCAGGTCCCGGCTTGCGTCCATCCAGTCGGCCAGGCTTTCCGCCGACTTGCCCAGCGTTCCCCTGAAGGCCGGCAACTTGTCGGCGGCCTTTTCGTACTCGGCAAGTTCTTCGTACCAGGCCTCGTCGTTCGGGAATAGGCCGGAGAGGTCCCAGGTGTCCCGGGCGGGGATTTCGTGTCTT
>WQZW01000260.1 GCA_009780545.1 Treponema sp. | reverse complement strand
TACCGCAGGGTAAATGATTTCGTAAGAAAAGGCAAGATGGTCCATCATCCGAAGGATGATGGACTAGGGAGAATCTGCGGCCTCCTTCGGAGGTCGCAGATTCTCCACGCTTTAGTTGTGGGGATTTGGGGGAGGGGATTTTTGTGTCTTTTAGGAAGAAGAATCATGAAATACTACGGTTGGGGTAGGTAAGGGCCAGCAGACAGCAAAGCCGGGGGTGATTCGGGCCCGTGCCTGCCAGAACGGTTGCGGCTGCGGAGAGCCAAAATCTTTAAAATTTCTCTTGACAATCGAAAGAAAGGCATATACGCTTAAAGTGTAAGCGAAGTGGCAAACTTTGCTTATGGCGGGCGTTGCCTGTCCGTCCCCTTGAGGGGCACAATGTTGTCGGTTGGTTATGCGGCGGCTGGTAGTGGCGGTGGTTACAGTGGCAACTTCCCCGCTGATCCTCCTGGCCATAAGCTACCGTTTTGACCTTAAATTGACAGTTGCACAGGCGCTTAGAGTCGGCAATGAGGTGCACGGGGAATCGGTGGAGGCTCTTCGTGCACCTTTGTTCCTCAAATTATTTGAGCGGATAATAAGGATAATCCCGATGAATAAAAAATCCCTTCCAAAATTATCAATCCTCCTCTGCTTGGTTCCCGTGGTTCTGTCTTCGTGCGGGGGCGATCCCGACACGGCAAATAGCCCGGAAGGATTGGTCATCCCTTTTGTCATTGAGAATGGCTATATGATGGTGGAGGCGACAATGAGCGGAAAATCCGGGAAGTTCATGTTTGATTCGGGGGCAAGTATGTCCTATGTTCCCGAAGCGGACATGACGTTCCCGTCACGCGCGTTTACCTATCTTAAGAACGGCCGGCGTATGTCCGAGATTGCGCACAGGGTGGAAAGCGTCGAGTTCTCAAATGGTAGCGTGCGTGCCTCATCGTGGCTCGTCAGGAATAAGCAGAAATTTCCTCCCGGCATTGAGCGAGTTTTGGGAAACGGCATTTTTGCGGGATACTGGGTCGAAATCTCCTTTTCCGGAAGCGAGATCGTCCTGCATGAACAGTTTCCCGAACGCTTTACCGGGGCATCCCATGCACCGCTTACCATTGGTTTCTTGAACCAACCGTTTCTTCCGATTGAAATTGATGCCAGAGAATTTTTGATGGCTGTTGACACGGGATTACCTGCCGCCCTGTTCTTCTCCGAGGTGATTGCCGAGGGCATGGATCCCGTCGATTTAAGGCAGGTCGTATCGAGCGGCGAAGTAAGAAACTTTTACCTAATGCGGACCAATTCCCTGTCTGTTATGGATATAATCTGCAGCGACAAGTTTATCATGGGTAATTCGTATACCGGCGCACGGGATCCTTCCAACGCGCATTACGGGCTTATGGGCATCGGCTTTCTGCGGCACTACGACCTGCTGCTCGACTACAGGACGATCCTGCCGGATACCACAAACGACGACAGTGCCGGAATGTTTTACCTTCCCATAACGCCGCCCGAGGAACGGGACTACGGTTTCTTTTCCTTTCTGGACGCGGCACCGGAGTTTGGAATTATCGAGATTAAAATCATTGAAGAAGGTATTGGCATCCGCTCCCTGCTTGAGGACAGCGAGGCCTACGCGCTGGGCTTGCGCCCGGATAGCGTTATTACAAAACTCGACGGCATTCCGGCCGGTTCGTTCTTGCCGGACGAAACATTGGACCCGTACTTTTACGACCGGTTCACGGAATTTACGGCACTCATTGACGGCGTTGAGGTCGTTTTAAGGCGGGAACGGTAAAGGGATAAAATCGATACGGAAAATGTTTTTTGCATTAGCCTTTTACCGTCGGCCGGGAACCTGCGGGATAGGGGTTGTTCGGTCTTGTTTACCCTAAGGTAGCGTTTCTCAATCCAGCCGCATTTCAAGCAGTACGAAGGCCGTTCGGGTTTTCGGGTTGTAAACCCGTTCGGCGATTCGGTAGTCAAGTCGCTGAAGTGCCTCCATCCGTATCCGCTCGTCGATCGTCGTCCTTGCGTCGGTGGTAATTTCCGTCATGCCGGAGGTTATGTGCGTCATTACCTGATCCGCAAGGCCGGCGGCGGCGGCGGCCTCCGCCATGGTAAAGGCAACATCCTGCGCGGAGAAAGTTTTTTCCCCTGCCGAAAAAATAAAGCCTTCCCTCCGCGGCAGGCGCAGGTACCATGGCGGAAAATCCGCGGGATCGGGTCTGGGCAGGGAGCGCGCGGCGGCTCTTCCTGCGTCGATAATGCCGTCTACCGTATCGGGAATGTTTTCGTTGGGGAATTCCCCCGCCCGGATTGTCGTTCCGGAAAAAATCTGCGGGCCGGGTGCCTGATCGAATCCCATCCCTGCGGTGCGGGTAATTTCTTCCACGGTGATTCCCCGGCCGGGAATAACGGTCCCTTCGATGGAAACGCTTGTAGAAAAATTCTGGCTCGAGAAGCTGCCCATTTCCATTACGGTGGTCATATCCATGCCGAAAGAAAACGTGCCGTCCGGACGTATCAACGTCGGCCATGGGGTAAAGCCGGTTTCCTCATTGTCAAGAAAACTCCATGTGTAAAAACCGTCGCTGATTTTAGCCAGTTGCTGCCTGCCCGTGCCGGAATCCGTCAGATGGAAAATGCCGTCGAACTGCGGTCCGCCCCTGGCGGAATCCGGCAGGGGCGCAAGCGTTCCCCTGACAAAAATACCGTTCAATCTGCCATGTTCTTCATGAAGGCCGCTCCACTGAAACGTCCCGTCATTGTTTACGCTTCCCCGTATCGATATATTTTGCGCGTTGCCGATTTCGCCCCCGTCATTAATTTGCAGTTCAATTCCGGTTACCGGATCGAAAAGGATTCCGTCATCGATGCGGGCAATTACGCCCGTATATTTCCAGGTAAGTTCCTGCACCATCGGCATTCCGGAAGCAACAAAAAAATTATGCTCGTCCTCGATGCCTTGTAAGCGGCGGGTAAAATCGTACCGGTACCAACCATCGGCCAAGGGAAGAATATTTGCCGGATTTTCCCTTCGCGGCTGCATCGTCCCACAGGAAAGAACAAAAATTGCCGTAAATATCACAAAAAATAACAAACGCTTCATGTCGTACATTGTAACTGTTTTTAGGATAACCGTCAATCGCCACGGTGGAAATGCACCTAGCATTTCCACCCGGCGTGAAGCTTACCCCGAAC
>WQZW01000259.1 GCA_009780545.1 Treponema sp. | reverse complement strand
TGCCAAAACTAAAAACGTTTAGGAAAGGGCCGGCAAAGAAAAACCATAAAGTCCTGCCGGGATCTTTGCTGAACAGGAAGGTAAGCACGACGAGGACGGCAATGGCGATTAATACGATGGCAACAACGCCCTTGAAGTAGGCCAAACCGGGGCGAAAGGCAAAACTCAGGCGGTTTGCCGAAAGGCCGTCGTTCGGCGATTCTGGGGAGCCGCTCATAATCCCAATCCCTGCATGCTGTTACCGATTTTTTCCTTTAGTTCGGTTGCTTCCCGTGCATTTCCCGATTTTCCGTTGTCGAAAATGGCGGCGATGCTGCCACGGTACATCACGGCGATTCGGTCGGCAAGGGTAAGCACCTCGTCAAGGTTTGTCGAAATAAGCACTATTGCCGCTCCTTTGGTCCGTAGGGCGGAAATTTCCTTCCAGACAAAGGCACTTGCCGCGATGTCCAATCCCCAGCTCGGTTCGGAAAAAACAAAATAGTCCCTGAACTGGGCGGTTTCGCGGGCAAGAATCAACTTTTGCAAATTTCCTCCGGAAAGCACCGATGCGGCCAACTCGGACGAAGGTTCCGCCCCGTCGATATGGTAATGCCGGATAAGATCGGCAGAAAAATTATTGACGGCCTTGTTATCAAGAAAACCGGTCTTGGTGAATTCGTCACGTATATTGATAATGATATTTTCATCGATTGTGGCACCGGCGGCACTTCCCACACGGAGGCGGTCGCCCGGAACGTAGGCCAGTCCCTGCCGCCTGAGCCGGCGGATGTTAAGGGCGGAAATATCCTGCCCGTTCCGCAGTATTCTTCCGGAAGACGGATGGAGGAAACCGCCGAGCAGGGCTTCCAGCACGCCGAGGCCGTTCCCGCCGACGCCGGCGAAACCGAGCACCTCGCCGGAGCGCACCTCAAAGGAAACCTCTTCCAGAATCGGCTGCCGCTGTCCATGCCGGAGGACGGTAACCTTGTCAAAGGCAATAACCGGCCTGCCGGCTTCCGGCCTTTCCCGCAATTTATTTTTATCTTCAATAGTGATACCGATATTGTCCTTATCACCCGAATTCACCGGAATATCGCACTGCCGGGAATCGAACATCAGGCGCGAGATCTCGTATTCATCGGTAGTCTTGGTATCGCAAACCGCCACGAGCCGGCCTTTCCGCAGGACGGCGACCCGGTCGGAAATCAGTTTTATTTCCTTCAGCTTGTGGGTGATCAAAAAAAGAGACTTCCCGCCGGAAGCGAGCATCCGAAGCGTCCTGAAAAACGTTGCCGTTTCCTGCTCGGTAAGAATTGCGCTGGGCTCGTCGAGGATTATGATGTCGGCATTCCGGTACAGGAGGCGACAAATCTCCACTTGCTGCATTTCCCCCACGGTGAGCGTTTTTACCGGCCTGCCCGGATCTATCGAAAACCCATGCCGGTCGATTATCTCCGCAACCTTTTTTTTGGCATTTGCCGTATCGAAAAAAATCCCCCACCTGCGGGGTTCAATGCCGATAACGATATTTTCGGCAACGGTATATTCGGGAAAAAGCATAAAATGTTGGTGCACCATTCCCAGCCCCAGGCTCCGGGCCTTGTGCGGGGAATCGATGTTGACGACAGCGTCATTGACAAGAATGCTCCCCGAACTGGGAGCCTCAAGCCCGGAGAGTATTTTCATGAGGGTGGTCTTGCCGGCCCCGTTCTCACCGGCAATGCAGAGAATTTCTCCCCTGGACAAGTCAAGGCTGATATCGTCATTTGCCTTATTCGTGCTGCCGGGGTATATTTTGTCTATACCCCGAAGCCGGACGGCGAAGCTATCTCCCATCGAAAATCATAGCGGCGGAACGGTAAACTCGATACGCCCCGTCCGAAAATCTTCCATAAAGAGGGAAAACCGTTCCCGAATGTCCGCCGGAACATGCTCCTGAAAGCCGGGATCGTCAAAAATAAAATCGACGTAGCCTTCCGGAACTCCCACCGTCCGGGCCGCTCCAAAATCCAAACTTCCGTCAACAAAGTTCGCAAGAATTTCCATTGTGAGTTCTTTTTGCAACACCGTGCCACTGCCCACGACAAGCCCCGGAGCATCGGCATAGCGGTTGGTATTAAAAAACACCGCATAGACGTTTTTCTCCCTGATCGCCTGAACCACGCCCTGTTCCGCACCGCCCGCGATTGCCGACAATACGTCCACCCCGGAATTGATCATCCCCATCGCAAGATCGGCGGCGGCGCCGGCATCGTACCAGTTCCCCACGACACGGAAATCAAGCTCGATTGCCGGGTCCACGCGCCGTGCCCCATCGAGAAAACCGGGAACGATGTGCCGGTTCAGCAGGGGATATTCCTGTGCGGTGATGAACCCGATACGCCGCGCGGCATTGGAGTGCGGCATGTCGCCGGTCGTTACCAGGCCGGCAAGATAGCCGAGGAAAAAAGCCTGTTCGTACTGGTTGAAAAGGAAGGTAACAATCTGCGGGTTTCCGGCATACTCGGCATCGGTGATGGCAAACTTTTGTGACGGAAAAGCGGCACCCACGGTCGCGGCAATTTCGGGCAATGCCGGATTCGTGGTCAGCACCAGATCGAAATTCCCCTGGGCGACCATTTCCATAAGCTGTTCCTCCCAGGTTGCCTGGTTGTTCCCGGCCTCGTAAATCCGCACGGCGACCTTCGGATTGCCCGCGGCAAACTCAAGCGCCCCCGCCGCCATCATCTCGTAGGTCGGACTCCCGGCCAGCAGCCCCGGTATGAAGACCAGCACGGAAACCTCCGCCGCCTTCCGACCCTCGCTTTTGCCGCAGCCCGGTAGGAGAACGACGCAGGCGGCCAGGACAAGCATGGTAACCCCAAAAAACCGCCGTATCCCCGCGGCCCAAACGTTTGTTTTCATATGGAAACGATATGGTAAACGGAGGATTGTTTCAAGTGCCGGGAAACCGGATTTTAATGCGGGAGACGGTCCCGCCTCTATCTTAAGGAAGATTTTGCTTGTTGCAGCTTATTCTGTTGAATGAAGCCGTTCAGCCTGCTTGACAAAAGCCAATCGGCCTGATAGTATCATCAAATGGCACCCGAAACGAAAGCTGGCCTTCGGGCAGAACGAACCGCTCAGGGCTCAGGGCTCAGGGCTCAGGGCTCAGGGCTCAGGGCTCAGGGCTCAGGGCTCAGGGCTCAGGGCTCAGGGCTCAGGGCTCA
>WQZW01000258.1 GCA_009780545.1 Treponema sp. | reverse complement strand
TCCTCATGGCCCGGGGCCTTCCCTTTCCGCGGCAGCTGATCAACTCGCTGACCGAGTGGGGCTTTCCCTCGGTAACGAGTTCCGGAAAACCGTCCCGGAATCCCCTGGCGGCCGAAGGGCAGACGGCGGACGAGGAAGAAGCCCTGCTCCTGGCCAAGGAATTCTGCGCAAGATTGGCCGCCCTCATCGAGGACGTCTTCGACCGCTTCGTTACCGGATCGAGTCTTGACGCCCGCACCCTGCAGCGGGATTTTCCCAAGTTCCTCCAGCGGATACGGAACGATTACCGGCAACTGCTGATGGCCCATACCTACGAGCCCGGGGACGACTTTCTCCTCTTCCAGACACTGCAGACCACGATCATCGCCATCATCGTCGGGGATGCCATGCGGCTGGATTTCAGGGCGCTGTGCGAGCTGGGAATGGCCGGAATCCTCCATGACATAGGGATGCTCCGGATGCCGGAGGACATACGCCTGGGCAGGCGGACCCTTACCGACGACGAACGGAAGATGGTTCAGCTTCATCCGTACATAGGTTACAACGCACTGAAGTCCTGCGGATATCCCATCGCCGTGCTGCAGGCGGTTCTGGAACACCACGAACGGGAGAACGGTTCCGGTTATCCGAGGCAGAAGGCACGCGAGGGCATACACATGTACTCGAAGATACTCGCCGTCTCCTGCTCTTATGCGGCGATCTCCACCGACCGGCCCTACCGGGAGGCGACCGACCGGCATTCCGGGATCATCGAGCTGATGAAGAACGAGGGCCGGCAGTACAACGACAAGGTGATGCTGGCCCTCGTGCAGACGCTTTCGGTGTTTCCCATCGGCCTGCATGTGATGCTTTCGGACGGGCGCAAGGCACGGGTGATCGATGCCGATGCGGGAAGACCGTATTATCCGGTGGTCCGGGTGATCGGGGAACGGAACCCGGACGGCTCGGCCGTGGAAGTGGCAACCTCGGAGAACGGCATTTCCATAGTCAGGGCCATCGGGGACAGGGACGTAGAGGCGCCGTAATGGAGGATCCCTTACCTATCCCGCATTCGGCCCTTGCCCCCGACCTTCCGCTTGCGGACGATCTCCTGATCGCGGGCGGCCTTCTTCTGGCCAGCGGCTTTTTTTCCCTTTTCGCGCAGGCGTTGAGGTCGGCCCGCCGCCCCCTGTTGGCCAAGGAATGGGCCGATGCCGAGAAAAACGCCGCCGCCAAACGGGACGGGACCGAAGGAAGGCTGCGGCGGGGCAGGGATACGGCAAAGGCGGGGAAGTACCGCCGCGTATTGAGGGCCGTGGAAGCCCCGGCCGGACACCTTGCCGTCTGCGGTTTCTGGACCTGCCTGCTTCGGGTGTTGGCCGTGGCCGGCGGGCTTTCCGGAATCTCCGGGGGCTGGCCCTTCGCCCTCTGCGCCGCGGGCGTCGTCCTCCTGGTTCTCGCCTTGGACCACCTGGCCTCCGGTCTCGCCCGCCATACCCCGGAATCCATCGTGGGTGCCCTGCTTCCTTCAATAACGGTGCTGGGCCTTCCCTTACGGCCTTTCCTCTTTCTGGCCCGCCGTGCTGCGGACCTCTTCCGTCGCGCCTTTCCCCCGAAAAGCCCGGGCGGGGACCGGGCCGAGGACGCCCTCCGCCTGGCCCTGCTGGAGTGCGAGAAGTCCGGGGTGGTGGAGAGCAGGGAACGGGCGATGGTCGAGGGCGTTTTCTACCTGGGCGACCGGCCGATAGGCGTTTTCATGACCCACCGTTCCGAGGTGCAGTGGCTGGACGTCGGCATGCCGGCCGCCGAGGTCAGGGCGAAGGTGCTGGAACATCGGGGCCAGCGCTGTTTCCCGGTGGCCGACGGCACCCTGGACGTCATCGTCGGGGCCGCCTTCCCCGAGGACGTCATCCTCGACACGGCCGAGGGCCGGCCCTTCGACCTGGGCCGGGTAACCAGGCCCGCCTCCTTCGTGCCGGAGACGATGCCGGCGCTCAAGGCCTTCGAGGCGTTCAGGGCCGGCGGCGGCAACTTCCTCTTCGTGATGGACGAGTACGGCGGCTTTGCCGGCATGGTTTCCGACAGACAGTTAATGGAAGAGATCGTGGGCGCCCTTGCCTTCTCCGACCCCGAGGAGCCGCCCGGCGTCCCGGGCGAGGACGGCTCCCTTTCGGTGGCCGGAAGCCTGAATATCGACGACGTCGCCGAGATGCTGTCCCTCCCCGAACTCGCCGCCTCGGGAGACTTCCATACCCTCGCCGGTTTCCTCCTCTCCCTCGCGGGCGAACTCCCCAAGACCGGCGACAGTCTCGCCTACCGCCACTACCGCTTCACCGTCCTTGAAATGGACGGCCACCGCATCGACAGGGTGGGAATCCTCCGTACCGGAGAGGGCGGCGGGGAGGGGAAAACCGATCCGTAACGGAGATATGCGGAATTTGTCCGGCAAAACTCCCGTGTTCGGCACCGATAATGGAGCATCGTGCCTTCCGTCAAAAAAAAATTGGGTTCCGTACATTTTCCGGTTTCAAGTGTTGACAAAAGTACGGGGTTCCTATACCCTGAGAGTAGGTATATAAAAGCCCGGGCAAATAGGGAAGCAGGAGGCAACGTGGACATTCAGGTTCAGGAACTCATCGAGAGGATAAAAAAGGACGGCATCGAGACCGCCACGGAGGAGGCCGCCGGAATCAGGCGGGCGGCCGAGGCCGAGGCCGCCGCCCTGGTCGAGGCGGCGCGGCGCGAGGCGGCCGCCATAGGAGAGAAGGCTAAGCAGGATGCGGAGCGCGACCGGGCCGCCGGTCTTGCGGCCCTTTCCCAGGCTTCCCGCAACCTCCTTCTGGTCTTCAAGGACGAGGTGCAGGCCCTTCTGGACCGGACGGTCGCCGCGGCTCTTTCCGGATACTACGACGAGGGAGTGCTGAAGCAGGCCCTTCCCGCCGTGCTTTCCGCCTGGAAGCCGGAGGCGCAGACCTCGCTGCAGGTGCTTCTGGACGAGGCGACCTTGGCCAAGCTCAAGGGCTTTTTCGCCGAGAAGCTGGCCTCCGAGCTGAAGGGCGGCCTGGATCTCCGTTCCGACGCCTCGCTTTCCGGCGGTTTCCGGATAGCCAGCAAGGACGGTTCGGCCTACTACGACTTTTCCGCCGAATCGGTGGCCGAGATGCTCTGCGCGTACCTCAATCCCTGGCTTTCCGGCATCATGCGCTCGGCGGCCAAGGGCGAGT
>WQZW01000257.1 GCA_009780545.1 Treponema sp. | reverse complement strand
AGGGCGGTCCGGCCCCTCTCCAGAAGCCGGAGCGGGTCCAGCGGGCATTCCTCGCATCCCGGGCTTTCGCCGAGCAGGGCGATCTGCGCCCGCAGCGATTCCCGGAAGTCGGCGGTGCAGCAGCCGACGGGGTCCAGGCCCCGGACCAGGGCCATTGCCGCCTCCAGCGTTTTCGGATCGGTTCGGGGGAACAGGCTCGCGGGCGGCTCCCGGTGGAAGCCGTCGTCGTCGAGGTTTTGGATCAGGGTTTCGGCGACGGCCTTGACGCCGGCATCCGTCGGTTCCAGCCGGAGCTGCCAGAGCAGGTGCTGCTGCAGGGTTTCCGGCCGCGTCGGCACGCCTTCCATGAAACGCCGGTACTCGTCGGAGGAAACCGCCGCTTTCCGGCCCGTGGAGGGGTACCGGTCCCCGTCGCCCTTTTCCGGCCGGCTTTCCCCCGAACTCAGGGAGACCTCGCTCCGGTCCTCGACCAGTTCGAGGGCCGGGTTGCGCTGCAGCTCCTCGGAAACCTTCTCCCGCAGGTCCACCAGGGGCAGCTCCATCAGCTTGATCGCCTGGTACATCTGCGGGCTCATCTTCAGCCCGAGCCGCTGCCTCTGAACGAGAGAAGCCTGCATCCTTCCCGACCCTTCCGGTTATTTGCCGCCCGGATGTCCCGCGGCGATTTCCACCGCGCTCGTTACCAGACCGGCCAAGGCCTGGATGTCCGAGGGGATGATGATCTTCGTCGCCTGCCCGTCGGCCACCTTCTGCAGCGTTTCCAGGCTCCGGAGCTTGATCAGTGCGTCGTCGGCGGCCACGGCCTTGATCATCGCAAGCCCGTCGGCGGTGGCCTTCTGCACCTCGAGGATCGCCCGCGCCTCGCCCTCGGCCTGCCGTATCGCCGCCTCCTTGGCCGCCTCGGCCTGGAGGATCGCCGCCGTCTTGTCGGCCTCGGCCTTCAGGATCGTCGAGGCCTTCATGCCCTCGGCCACGAGGATTGCGCTCTGCTTCTCGCCCTCGGCCTTGAGGATCGACTCCCGCCGTTCCCGCTCGGCCCGCATCTGCTTCTCCATCGCCTCCTGGATGCCCTTGGGCGGGATGATGTTCCGCACCTCGACCCGGTTCACCTTGATTCCCCAGGGATCGGTGGCGTCGTCCAGCACCGCCCGCATCCGGGAGTTGATCATGTCCCGGCTGGTCAGCGTGTCGTCCAGCTCCAGCTCGCCGATGATGTTGCGCAGCGTGGTGTTGGTGAGGTTCTCGATCGCTCCCAGGGGATTGATCACCCCGTAGGTGTACAGCTTGGGATCGGTGATCTGGAGGTAGATGACCGTGTCGATCATCATTTTCACGTTGTCCTTGGTGATCACCGGCTGCTCGTCGAAGTCGGCGACCTGTTCCTTCAGGGAAACCCGGCTCGCGATCCGTTCGATCAGCGGGACCTTGACGTGGAAACCGGTTCCCCAGGTCGAGCTGTAGGCGCCGAGCCTTTCGATGACGTAGGCGTCCGACTGCGCCACGATCCGGATGTTGCTCACGACGACTACCAGGACGAAGGCCACCAGGACCACGATGATGATTACTTCCATTGTTCTCTCCTTAAAACGATAGTATAGGAAAACCGATACTTTAGGAGGAGGGTCCAATCCGCCATAGGCGGATTGGACTTGGAGCTTTGCATAGCAAAGCTCCACGCATTGTCCCACCAACCAAACCGCGGGGATCTGCCCCGTATCTTCTCCCCGGCATGGAGATTTGCCCCGCAAATCTCCTAAATTAATTCTCCGAAGGAGGATTAATCATTCTCCGTAAGGAGGATTAATCATTCTCCGAAGCGAGGATTGATCTCACGACCAGCTTGACTCCCTCGACCCGCAGTATCTCGCACCTGCCGCCCTTGGGGATGGGCTTTCCGTCCTCGGAGACCGCCGACCAGACCAGGCCGCCGACCCTCACCTCGCCCTTCTCGAACTCCCCGACGGCCCGGGACAGGATCACCCGCTTTCCGACAAGGCTGTCGATGTTGGTTTTGGTCCTGCCCACCTTCAGCTTCCGTACCGCGATCGGCCGGGTAAAGACCAGCAGGGCGGCGGATATGAGCAGGAAAACCAGGGCCTGCGCCGGCAGGGAAAAGCTTTCCAGAAGCATGGAAAGGAAGACCATCACCAATGCGGCGACGGCGAACCAGATCGTTACGAGGTTGAAGGTCGCCGCCTCGATGACGGTGAGGACTATCATGAGGCCGAGCCAGACCCATTGCATCGAGACGTAACCCAAACTTGTCAGCATGGCGGCCCCTTAAAATTCGAGCCGGACGGCCTGCACGTCGAACTCGCCGTCGATGTTGACGTACTTGGGAACGAAACCCCAGCTCCGGTGGGTCCTGTGCGGAAGGTTCAGCATGACGAAGGCGAACTGCCCGTCCCGGTAGAACACCGTCATCGAGGGGTCCGCGTCCCTGCGGGGCACGTTCCGCAGCAGGCCCCGCTCGTCGTCCCGCAGGAACCAGGCCGTCGGCAGGTACGCCCGCGCCGACCCGCTCCTGGTCCGGTACTGCACCACGTAGCCCAGGTTGTGGACCCATATCTTGTCCAGCACGACGTTGACGTAGGTCAGGGCCCCGTCCCCGCCCGCCTGTGCGAAAACCGCCGTCCCGCCCGCGATACCCAGCATCAGTACGGCGGTCAAAGCCAACTTTTTCATGTCGTCCTCCATAGCTACAAGTATAAGGGCAAAAGCCCCGTTTCACAAGGAGAAGAATTTTGGGGAATCGGGGCGATCCGCCTTCCTAAAACGCCGCGCCGACGGACAGGCCCATCGAGATCAGCGACGCGAAGCCTTTTTTGGAGTAGTGCCGGGTCGGGAACATCACCCCGCGGGCGTAGCCCCCGAAGCTGACCGGCCCTATCCTCAGTATCTCCGCGGCTACCTCCGTGGCGAACTTCCACGGGAAGTGCGGTGTTTTCCAGAAAATTGCCAGGGGGAATTCGTAGACGGGAAAGAGGGTAACGTTGACCCGGCCCCCGTCGTAAAGCTTGTTCCTGTCGTAACCGTAGCCGAAGGTAAGGCCGGCGCTCAGGTTGACCGAGCTGAACGCGCCGTTCTCGAAGAAAAGGGACGCGCCGCCCGCGAACATCAGGTCGGCCACCCACGGGCTGCTGCCGACGTCGATCTCCGCGATCGTCCGGCGTATCTCGATGGGGAGATTGTACGCGCTGTACTT
>WQZW01000256.1 GCA_009780545.1 Treponema sp. | reverse complement strand
GACGCTTTCGGCCTGCGGAAAAACTCTACCTGTACTCACCGAGCTGGAGGATATCCTGGTGGACGAGGCGAAGGCGTGGTTGGAGGAGGAACATCCGGAGGACGTCGGGTTGATGGAGGATAGCTTTTTGCGGCTTCATGCCCTGGGCGAGGCGGTTTTTACCTATCCTTCGATACGGGACACGAAGTTTCTCCGGGGCGTGGTTTTTGACGAAAAGCATCTGATCGAGTCGCTGCTGTCGTTTTCTTCCGCATCCCAGCTTCTGCGGACGCCGACCAAGGTTGTCGTGATGCGGGGCTTTCTGGTGGCCAAGTTCCACGCCTTTGCGATGCTGGCAAGCCTTACCGCCGAACACAAGGATCTGCATTCCAGGCTCCGGAAGGTGGTTTTCACGGTGATCAGCACCCTGGTGGCCGAGGCGGTGTACTTTTCCTGCATCGACGAGCCGGATTTTCCCCACGAACTTAAATCGGGCCTTGCCGAGGACTTGGTCGAACTTTGGGACCGGGGCGTGGATACCAGGGGCATGAACCACTTTTCGGCCCTTTCCTCGCTCTGGATGGCCCGCAACTCCAGCCCGCCGAATTTCGGCACGATGGACGGTAACACCGAGCTTTTACTGTTGACCATGACCCTCGACGAGGGCTGGCGGGAGTTCCTGATGAAGGAAACCGACAACGACCAGACCCGCTGGGCTCTGGAGGAATTCATCTTCGGGCTTTCCTGGGAAGAAATCCAGAAGGTGCGGGCGCGGATCGTCCAGGACAGGAGCTTTGCCGTGGGTGTCGAGGGGATTCGCTGTTACCTCAGCCCCAAATCGGCCTTTTCTAGGATAAAAGCCGATGATCCCAGGACCTTTTACGATTTTTTCATCGAACGCAGGGATTCATGCAAGCTTCGGAAGCGGCTTGCGACTCCGGGACCTACCTGCACCCTCGAGGAAATCTACCTTAAATACCGAATATTAATGGAACCCAGGTGATGTTGCGGCAAATTCGTTCTTTCGTGTACCTCCTTGTGCTGATGTGCGTTGCGGCTTTTGGGGCGCAACCCGTCAGCGCGCAGTCCGAAGCTGCGGGAATCCCCGGCGAGGAACTGACCGTCAAGATCGCCGTTCTGGGGCCGGGCGACGAACTGTACTACTGGTGGGGCCACATCGCCCTTATTATCGAGGACGCTGCCACCGGAGTCAGCCGTTTCTTCGACTACGGCCTTTTTTCTTTCGATCAGGACAACTTTTTCCTCAATTTTGCCCACGGAAGGCTTGTGTACTCCACCGGCGTCTCCCCGACGGCGCTCAACTTCGGCAGCTATATCCGCACGAACCGGGACGTCGTCCTGTACACGCTGGACCTTTCCCCGGAGATGCGCAATCTTGTTCGGGAACGGGCCGAATGGTCGGTGCTGCCGGAAAACCGGGACTACCTGTATCACCACTTCAAGCACAACTGCGCGACTCCCATCATCGAGCTTATCGATCTGGCCACCGGGGGCCAGTTTGCCGACCGCTTCGCAAACGAGGCCGGCCGGTTTACCCTAAGGCAGCATGTCCGCCGGCAGATGTGGTTCTCGCCTCCCGCCGACTGGATACTTAACTTCTGGATGGGGCAGAATATAGACCTGCCGATAACCGTCTGGGAGGAGATGTTCCTGCCGGAAGAGGTCGGGCGGAACATCGCCGGCTTCGAGTACGTCGATCGGGACGGCGTTTCCCGTCCGCTGGTCCTCAACCGGGAAAACTTTTTCCGCTCGACGGGCCGGGTCGGGCCGCTGGACTTCCCCAAAAGCCGCACCCCGAGGCAGTTCCTTGTGGGCCTTGGTATCGCCCTGCTTGTCGCGCTGGTCGGCTTCGGCCCCTCAAGCAGGAAGCCGGGCCCGAGAAGACAGGTCCTCGGCGTCCTCAATGTCGGCTTTGGCCTTGTCTTCGGCGGGGTCGCCCTCATGCTTTTCTTTATGGCGTTTTTTACCGAACACGATTACACCTTCGGCAATGCAAACCTGCTTTTTGCCAATCCGCTCCTCTTTGCCCTCTTCCCCCTGGGACTTCGCCTCGCGATCTCCGGCGGGAAAAGGGGAAAGGCCGGGCGGAAGGCCGAGCCGGCAATCGGGGCGATTTGGTTTCTGGTGCTGTTGGGCATCCTCGCCTCGATGCTGATAAAACTTACCCCCTGGTTCTGGCAGGACAACCTCGCCGACCAGTTGCTGTTTCTGCCGATTGCCCTGGTGTCCTCGTTAAGGTTCATAGGATTAATGTGGAAACGATTTTTTGTAAGGCACAAAACCACCTGACCGGGAGGAACCATGGAATCTACCAGCGATTGGCGGGAGATCAAATATCAGGAAACGTTCGAGGCCGAATTTCAGTGGCTGGAACACCGCAGGGCCAAGGACCCGAGCTGCACGGTTGAAGACATAGAAGCGACGCTCCGCAACCTGTTCCTGCTTCAGGGCGATGGTCATGACGGCCGTGGCGACGTCCAGGAAACGTCCTTGTCCGCCAGCATTGCCGCCTACGAGCTGTTCATCTCCAACTGGAGAGCGGAGATGGAACGCCGGGAATAGTAGGGCGAAACCGCGCGCCTGCTTCTCCCATAACCTCCGCGTCTCCAATTGTATACCAAAGATACACTCAAAACCCGATACCGTGTCAAAAGGACTCGATTCCGGAGATTTTCCACACGGTGAGTCATTTTGACATACTTGACATTTCCCCCGCCATGGTTATCGCCCAAGAATCGTCCGTAAATCCGCATATCGATCTTATTGCCTTTCTTACGGTCCGAATTTCGCCGCATTCGTCCCCAAACGGTTGCGTATAGTACCGTATTCCAACATATTTTACCGCCATTTGAAGAATAGTTCCGTTTGGCACGGTTCTTGTTGCTGTAAGCGCACTGATACTAGGGGGAAAACATGAGCGTTGCGGATGGAAAAAAGAATCAGAAGACTGAATTCTCCAGTGCCGACGAAAATATTCTGCGGATGTACCTCAAGGAAATCAGCCGTATTCCCCTGCCCACCCGGGAGGAGGAGGACAAGCTGGCAAGGGCCGCCGCCTCGGGCGATCTGGAGGCGCGGAACCGGCTGGTCAAGGGGCACCTGCGTTTCGTGGTAAGCGTGGCCAAGCGCTACCAGGGTCAGGGCCTTCCCTTGGCCGACCTGATCAGCGAGGGCAACATCGGCCTTATCAGTGCGGTCGAAAAGTACGAT
>WQZW01000255.1 GCA_009780545.1 Treponema sp. | reverse complement strand
CTCATCGAGGGGCTCGGCATCAACCACGGCGAACCGGGGACCGGGTATCCGTCGGCCGGAACGCGGAACATCGCCGCCTGCATCGGCAACAGGGTTTGTCCCTATGCCTGTTTCGACACGACCGCTTTTGCCGCGCGCATCGAAAAGGCGGTGTTCCCCAGCGACCTGCATTTCAAGATCGCCCTGACCGGCTGTCCCAACGACTGCGGGAAAGTCCGGATGCACGACTTTGGCATCATCGGGATGACCCTCCCCGGGTTCGAGCCGGAGCGCTGCGTCACCTGCGGCGCCTGCACGAAATACTGCAGGAAAAAATCGACGCAGGCGATTCGGGAGGTGAACTTTCGTCCGCGGCGCGAGCACGAAAAATGCATCGGTTGCGGGGAGTGCGTCATCAACTGCCCGATGTCGGCCTGGACCCGCAGCCCGGAAAAATACTACAGGCTGGTCATCATGGGCCGATCCGGGAAACGCAATCCGCGCATGGCGGAAAACTTCGTCAAGTGGATCGACGAGGACAGTATCATGAAAATCATCCTCAACACCTATGACTACGTCAAGGAATTCATCGATCTTTCCGCACCCGGAGGCAAGGAACACATCGGCTACATCATCGACCGCACCGGTTTCGACGAGTACAGGAAATGGGCCCTGAAGGACGTGAGGCTGCCTGAAATCGCCGAGGTGAACGAGAGGATTTACTGGGATCGGGGGGTTAGTTGAGGGGGATTCCGGCGGAAGCGTACCTTTAGGAAACCGCCGATTTAATAGGAATTCGGCGGTTCCCTGCATATAGATATTGAAAACAATACAGTGGAGGTATTTATGTTTGCGGAAGAATATGTCAATGTCGGGAATGCGGCAAAAGCAAAGGCGGCGCTTCTCAAGAACAACCCGTTCGGGTTTTTCATTGCGGCGATGCTTGCAGGGATATACGTCGGTTTCGGCGTGATTTTGTCGTTCAGCGTGGGCGGGCAGCTTGGAGGGATTCCGCTTACCAGGTTTTTCATGGGATTCTCCTTTACCATCGCCCTCAGCCTGGTGGTCATTGCGGGTGCGGAACTGTTTACCGGGCTTAACCTTGTCGCCTTTGCCGGCCTCAAGCAAAAGACGATAGGGATAGGCCAGCTTGCGAAAATGTGGCTCGTCTGCTACCTGGGGAACTGGCTCGGTTCCATTCTCGTGGCGATACTTTTTTGGCTGACAGGCCTGGACTCCGGAGCCGTGGGTGAATTTATCGCCAATGCCGCGGCCGCAAAAATGAATGCCGGTCCCGTCGAATTGCTTGCAAGGGGAACGCTCTGCAATACCTTGGTCTGCCTTGCCGTCTGGTGCGGCTTTAGGTGCAAGAGCGAAAGCGCAAAACTGATAATGATTTTTTGGTGCATTCTTGCGTTCATCACGACCGGTTTTGAACACAGCGTTGCCAACATGACGCTTTTGACGATATCCCTGCTGGAACCTTTTCGGGCTGCGGTAAGTCTTTCCGGTTATTTTTACAACATCTTTTTTGTCACGATCGGTAATATGATAGGAGGTATGTTTATCGTGGCGTTGCCGTATTACCTTATTTCACGACAAAAGTCGGTCTGAGCGATAAAGAAATTTCGGATCATAACGAAGCCGCGGAGAAAAGTGCGGATATTTACCATCAATGGGGGAAAGGCGGAAAACCGAGGAAGCGGGAATTTTCGGTCGATTCCGGAGTATTACCGTGGCCCGGTTAGCTATACCTATTTCATTCGTAACATTAAGTGGTATGTCTCCTTTCCGGGAAACCAATTTCAACGAATGATTCGGTCATACTTGACACTTTGGGGCGTTTGGTGGTATACATGGAGAAATTACGCACTTTGCGGTGCGGAGGAAACGGAGAATTTACGATGTACGCTTTGATCGAGTTTAAGGGGAAACAGTACCGGGCGGAGTCCGGTGCGGTGCTGAAGGTCGACAAGATCGATGCCGAGCCGGGAACGGCCCTGGACATCGACACGGTACTGCTGACCTCGGGCGACACGGTGACGGTGGGCAGCCCCTACGTAAACGGGGCCAAGGTATCCGCTACGGTGGAATCGCATGGCAGGGACAAGAAGATCATCGTCTTCAAGTACAAGCCCAAGAAGGACTACCGCCGCAAGCGGGGGCACCGTCAGCATTTCTCGCTCATCAAGATCGGGGAAATAACCGGCTAGGCGTTCGGCTATGGTCGAGGTCGAGATCGCCGTCGACGATGCCGGAGTCCTGAGGTTCTTCAGGGCCTCCGGGCACGCCGGCCAGGGACGGAACGGCAATGACATCGTCTGTGCCGCCGTCTCGGTTTTGGTAAGGACGGCGGTTAGGGTTCTTTCCGGCAGGGCGGGCGTAACGGTCGATTGCCGGGCACCGGAACCCGGTTTCCTTGAGATGGAAGCCGACTATCGGGAGGAAGGAAGGGAGTTCCTTTCGGCCTCCGGGGAATTCCTTGTCGAGGGACTGAGTTCCCTGGCCGAGGAATTCCCGGAAAATTGCAGTTTGTCGATACGGAGGATTTGAAATGGCAAGAAAACGTGGTGGAAGCGGGGCCAAGAACGGTCGGGATTCCAACCCAAAGTACCTGGGAATAAAGGCGTCGGGCGGTTCCTTCGTAAAGGCGGGCACGATCATTGCGCGTCAACGGGGAACGAGGATACATCCGGGCGAGAACGTGGGCCTCGGCAGCGACTACACCCTGTTTGCCAAGACCCACGGCACGGTGGACTTCCACGACCGCAGGGGACGCAAGCTGGTTCGGATTCTGCCGGCCCAGGAAGCGTAGGGAACCAAATCCGTCCGTTTGCCCCGTACATTTCCTGGCGGGCAAGGCGTGATGGATAACCGATATGGCTAAAGCCGTATGGATTTGAACGACGGGACGTCCCGTTTTGCCATGCCTTGCCGTTTTTTTCCCGTTCTCCTGCGATAGCGATGATCCGAGTCTCGGGCCGGCACTCCGACAATAACCCTAAATTTGCCGGGAGCACACCAAACCGAGGCAATGGAGAGGGGAAACCGGAACATAGGCCGTCTATGGTACCGATGAGGGATGCCCGCCATCCCCCGGATGACGGAATCGGGAGTTTCGTTCCGCAAACACCCGACTGATGGGTTGATGGACACCCTAGCAGTATTCTCCGAAATATGCTACAATACTCTTATTCCCTCCGAATGAAAGGGAAGCGGAAACGCAAGGAGT
>WQZW01000254.1 GCA_009780545.1 Treponema sp. | reverse complement strand
GTGAGCAGAAAAACAGGAATCGGATGCGGTTTCCGGATTGGGGATTTATCGGTTCTGCCGATACCGGTGTCGAGGTAAGCCGTGGAACTCTGCCCACAGCCAAGGTGTTGCCGAAGCGAAGAATTCCTAAGCCTACAATGGCCGCCGGTAAAATTCCCCGCAAGGCACTATCATGGTAGCAGTATGCGGAGCCATAACAGGATACAGAAACCCGGGATCAGTCGGGTGGTGTTCAGGCGGCGGGTGTTCGTCATCTCGCTGTTGCTGGTGCAGCTCGTCTTTCTCATCATCCTCACCGCCGGGGCCGACCTGTTGTTCTGGTACGCCAACCTGGCCTTGCGGGCGCTTTCGATAGGAACCTGCGTCCACGTCCTGAACCGGCACACCAAGGCCGGCTTCAAGATCACCTGGATTTTCCTCATTCTCCTGTTTCCCATTTTCGGCGGAATTCTGTACGTGTTTTTCCATTTCCAGGCCACCCAGCGCAGCTTCGGGCGGAAGGCCGACCTCATCGCCCGGGAAAGCGGGCCGGCCTTCTTCCTCCATGGCGACCGGCTGCCGGAGTTCACCGCCCGGAATCCGGAGTTTACCGCCCAGGCCCGCTACCTGCAGGAGCATGCCGGCTTCCCGGTCTTTGCCGCCACCGAAACCACCTACTTCGATTCCGGGGAGGCGTTCTTTGAAAGGCTGCTGGTCGAACTTGAAAAGGCCGAACGCTATGTTTTCCTGGAATTTTTCATCATTCGGGAAGGGCACATGTTCGCTTCGATACTGGAAATCCTCGAACGGAAGGCAAAGGCCGGCCTCGACGTCAGGCTGATTTACGACGACCTCGGCTGCTTCCTGTCGCTGCCGCCGGACTTCAAGCGGACGATGGAGGCGAAGAACATCAAATGCCTGGTGTTCAACCCTTTCCGGCCGGTGCTTTCCTCGCTGCAAAACAACCGGAACCACCGCAAGATCGTGGCCATCGACGGCAAGGTGGCCTTTACCGGCGGCATCAACCTCGGCGACGAGTACATCAACCTCGTCAACCGTTTCGGCAGGTGGAAGGATTCAGGCGTCATGCTGGAAGGCGAAGGTGCCTGGTCCTTCGCCCTGATCTTCCTGCAGATGTGGAACACCGACCGGAGCGAGCGCGACAATTACGGCCGCTTTTTTCCCGGCAAGTCCGAAAGGGGCCGACCCGAAGGCGGTTATGTCCAACCCTATTCCGACAACCCGGTGGACGGGGAGAACGTCTGCGAGCATGTGTACATCCAGATCATCAACCGGGCCAAGGACTACATCTACATCAACACCCCCTACCTGATCCCGGACGGCAGCCTCATCTCGGCCCTGGTCCTGGCGGCCAAAAGCGGCGTGGACGTAAGGATCATCACCCCGCACCGCTGGGACAAGTGGATCGTGGCAACCACTTCCCGTTCCTACTACCGCCAGCTCGTGGCCGCCGGGGTCAAGGTCTACGAGTACGCTTCCGGTTTCAACCACGGCAAAACCTTCGTGTCCGACGACCTGCTCGCCACGGTGGGAACGGCCAACCTCGACTTCCGCAGCATGTACCTCCACTTCGAATGCGGCACGGTGATCTACGGCGGCGAAAGCATCCGCGCCCTCAAGGACGACTTCCTCCGCACCCTGCCCATCTGCCATGCGATCACCCTTCCGGAATGCGCCCGCAACGTCTTCATGCGGCTGTTGTCGGACGTTCTGCGTATCTTCGCGCCGCTTATGTAGGGTCCAAAGCTAGGAAGCAAAAATCGAAGAATCATGTGGGGGGCCGAGCCCCCCTGAGGTTGAGCCAAAAATTGTCGCAAAGCGACAACTTTCGTCTCAACCTACCCCCCGAGCGGGGGCACTGCCCCCGCAACGCCCCCGCATTGCCGACCGGGTTTTGCCGGCAAACCTTAATCGCCAACGGTGGGAACGCATCGAGCGTTCCAACCTTGGCGTGTGGCTTACCCCGGACTTTGCTGCCTGCCGGCCCTTACAAACTTCCACCGTAGTAATCCAAAATTCTTAGCTCTTCCTTGACCGCAGTAAACCCCTGCCGACAAATGCGTGGAGTTTTGCCTTGCAAAACTCCCAAGCCCATCCTGCTTTGCAGGATGGGCCGCCATAGTAATTCAAAATTCTTCCCTCCTAATTCCTAACTCTTTGAATAAGATTTTTGTTGTCTGTCCGGAACCGAGTTAGTACCTTCTAAAAGAGCCCGGGCGGGATGCCGGCCGGGACCGCAAGGCGTTCCTGCAGGACGTGGCCTAACAACATCGCCGAACCACAGGTTCGGGGCCGGCAGTGCCGACCCAATCGCAAGGAGCCTTTATGACGACTTTGATCAGGCAGCTTTGGTTACTGGTTCCGGTTTGCGGCTTGGCCCTTGCCGGCTGCTACAATTGGCCCGACGAGGACGGGGGGCAGGATATCTCCGGCGCCGCGAAAATCGTGATCGAGAGGACGGGGGCACAGTTTCCAGCGGGCAATATGCCTCTTGTCGACGACATCCTTAGGGTCGATACCGGCAATATCGAACGCAACGCCGGGTCCGGCTCCTTTTCCTTTTACTGGAGGCGGGAATCGGCCGGCGGCCATGAAGCCACCGGAGTCCGCGGCCCGGAGTACCTCCTCGGCGAGGGCGACTTCGGCGCCTCCCTTACCGTCGTGGTTTTCAAGGACGGTTATTCCGGCGGCATTCTCAGCCCGCCGACAAGCCTGGTCAACATCCGGGAAATCACGAACAAGTTCCATGCCGATGCAACACTGGCAGTAACCGGCCTTCCCCATGTCGGCCAGGAACTGGAGGCCTCGGTTACCGGATTCGATTCCCTTGGAAATGCCCTGGACCAAGCGAAAATTCGCTTCCAGTGGCGGCGTTCCACTCAGGCGAATCCCGGCCTGTTTCTCCCCATCCGCGGGGCCACGACCTCGACCTATACGGTGAAACGTGGGGATTTGGGGCATAACCTTCAGGCCATTGCCGTCTATCCCGGCCATGGGGAATTTATCGAGGACGAGATCGGGCCGATTACGACGGGGCCTTAACCGGAAGCGGTGCAGTCTGCCTTGCGGATTGCACGACACTAAAACTTTTCGGCGAAATGGCAGGCGACCAGATGCCCTCCGCCTAAGTCCCGCAGTTCCGGCCGTTCCTGTTTGCAGCGTTCCCCGCAAAAATCGCATCGTTCGTGGAAGGCGCAGCCGGGCGGCGGGGAAAGCGGGCTCGGG
>WQZW01000253.1 GCA_009780545.1 Treponema sp. | reverse complement strand
GTAGTATTCGGGATCGCCGGTTATCTTCCCGGAGATGTAGATTTTTTTCATTCCGCTTTCTCCTCGGGCCGTAATAACCTCGCCCCGCACATCCGGCAAAATCCGTAAAAATCGTCCGGATGATCGTCCGGAGCGTCCACCATATCACCGCAGAGGGGACATTCGAGGACTTTTCCCTCCAGGCGTACCCACCGATGCGGGCCCTCGTCGATCATTCCCTTTCCGTTTCGATCCCTCCTTTCCTCGAGCAGCTCACGGATGGTCCACAGAATCTTTGCCCACCGCCTGCTGTTCATTTCGAGCAGGACCATGATCGCGCCCACGGTCACGGCCACGGGCAGGCCCAGTTTCCAGTCCATCATGAAGAAAATGCCGATAACACAGCCGGCCACGGCTCCGGACCCTATGAGGGTTATCCTGTCACCCATTGTTCACCTCCTCCCTTTGCCAGATCATCGCGTCCGCCAGCAGGTAGCAGCTCCGCACGATCTCCCCGTAGGGGTACTCGCCCGGTTTCAGGCCCGCCAGCACCCCGACCAATGCCTGCCCCGCGAACCAGTCCCGCAGGGACATACCGTAATTGCAAGGAATTTCTTCGCCTTCGACTGATATGCCCAGCGGGAACGCCGCCCCTCCGTCCTTCCTCTCTTCCATTCCTTTCCTCCTTGGCCGTTCTTCGCTCCCGGACCGCCGCGTCCGGGAGACCGCTTCGCTTCGCTTCCTACAACGCCGCCATGTCCAGCGGGACATGGACGTACTCGCCGTTCTCGCCCCGCTCGTAGATGCGCAGGTACCGCTTGCTCCCGGAAACCTGGATGCTGTCCGAGATCGCCTGCATCGCCTTCTTCCAGTCCGGGTCGTCGATGGCCAGCCGGCGCAGGCCCAGCACCCGGGCCGTGTTGATCTTGCCGGTCTTGTCCGTCTGGAAAGCGTCCTGTACCAGGATGCGTATCTCGCTCCGGCTGCCCGCCGACCACCGGTTGATGCAGGCGTTGATCAGGTCCTTGGCGACATGGAGACGCTCGTCGAAAAACATCTGGTCGGCCATCGCAACCATGATCCGGTAGCGGCCGTCGAAGGTGGTCAGCGAGAGGTTTCCCTTCTGTCCGCCGCGGCTTACCCCGTACTGCTCCGCCGACGTGCCCACGAAGGTCAGGATGTCCTCCAGGGTCCGCCTCTTGAAGGCCCCGACCGCCTCCCGCATTTCCAGGGCGTTGGCAACGACGGCCCGCACCGTCTGGTCCCGCAGCTTGTCGATGTCCTTCACCAGGTCCGTCGGCACCAGCCGCCCCTGCTGATCCGTCATAAATCCCTTCTCGTCCATGCCTTTCCTCCTGCCGTTATTTTTTGCCCCGTCGGGGCCCTTCTCTCCGCCGTCCCGCATTCCGCCAGGCCCGATTCCCGCCTGGCCATCGTCCACTCCAGGGCGAACCTGGACCTGCTTATCTTCCCGTGCCGGTACTGGGCGATGATGCCCCGATACCGGTTCCATGCCGCCTCTTCCATCGCTTTCCCCTCCCTACCGCATCAGCAGGGTCCCGGCGTCGGCGATTATCTCCTCGCTCGGCGCGGAATCCCCGTTGATCGCCATGCTCTGGTGCACCCGGCCCATCAGCTTCACCAGCGTCCGCACCGACCCGCCGGCCGTCCGGGTAAAGGCGTCCAGCACCGGCCTGGAAACCTCGCCCCACACCCCGGAAACGATCTTCGCCGCGTCCGTCCGGTCCATCGCCCCGAGCCGGGCCGTCACCCCGATCCGGCTCTGGAGCTGCTGGTGGTCGTTTTTCAGGTTGCGGATGTTGTATTCGAGCCGGGGCAGCCCGACCAGCACCACGCCGGTCCCGCTCTTGTCGTTGACCACCCGGCGCAGCAGCTCCAGCGAGGCGGCGGAGAGGTAGTCGGCCTCGTCCACGATCAGCACCGCGTCCCGGCCGGAGAGGGCCTCGACCACCCGTTCCACCACCGCCGTCTGGCCTCCCCGCATGTCCGCTCCCAGGGCCCGGGCTATGGCCTTCATTAAGGTTGTCTTCGTAAAGCTCGGGTCCACCTCGATCAGGATCGCCGACCGGCTCTCCTCGGCGTACTGCCGCAGGGCGGTGGTCTTGTCGGTGCCGGCGTCCCCGGTGATCACGGCGATGTCCGCCTCGTCCTGGGCGACGGTCACCGCCCGGCGTATCCGCGCCAGGGCGGCGGTCTCCGCCACCGGCACCTCCAGCCGGCCGAGCCTGCGCTCCTCCCGCTTCATCCAGGCGGCGATCTTCCTTTCCAGCCCCTTGACGTCGCCGTTGTACGTCCGGCTTTTGTAGGCCGAGATCACCCCGCCGGAGTACCCCAGGGCTATGGCCGCCTTTGCCTGGCTGATCCGCTTCCCCTCGCCCACGATCTCCCAGAACCGCCCGTGCAGTTCGGCATCGAAGGCCGCCGTCCTTTCTTTTTCCCTCGTTTCGCTCATCCCTTCCCTCCGTGTTTATGTTTTCCCGCCCCTACGGGCGGCCTGAAACCTAGTCCACGTCCAATATCGTAAGCCGCTTCTTCTTCTTCGGTTCCGCCCTCACCAGCGTCAGTGCCGGCCCCGGCCCGGCCGCCAGCGGCTCGCCGTTGACCACCTTCAGCTCTGCGGCCGCTTCGGCGGCGTAGGTTTCCGCCGGGGTGGAGAAGGGGCCCCGGTTGAATTCCTCCTGCATTCGGTTGTACTTCTTCGCCGTCTCGTTCATGTCCCGCTGGAGCTTCTTTTTCCTTTCGATGTTTTCCCGCAGGATGCCCGAGTTCGGCAGGTACTCGGCATCGAACAGGTAGACCCGGTCCGGCAGGCTGAATACGTGCACGATCCCGGCGTCGTCTATCGACTGCCGGACCTCCACGTCCTGTCCGTTGTGGGAGACGAAATCCTTGTGCTGGAACCATTCCCCCTCGATCCTTACCCCGTTGCGCTGCACTTTTTTGATGCACCGGACGGTGAACAGGTACTTTTTCAGGTGATCCGGGATTTCCCGCTTCGGACCTGCGTATTCCCGGAACACCTCCAGCGGGGTCCGTCCGTCCATTCCCTGTCCGGAGTGGCTCCACTGCTCGTTGTACCAGGCCATGAAATTCCCGATCCGTTTCTCCGTTTCCTCGAAGCCCGGAATGAGGTCGAGGTCCTCCTTTTTCATCTTTTCCACGTTCCGGCGGAACGCCTTGGTTTCGTCCGGGCGGTCGGAGGTGTTCGATCCGGTATAGCTCAACTGGAACCGG
>WQZW01000252.1 GCA_009780545.1 Treponema sp. | reverse complement strand
TCGTGAAGGCCGGGCGGCGGGTTCGGCTGGTGGTGAGTCAGGGCGCGGTGATCAATCGGGTGGAGAGCTTCCTGGACCGGGAGCTTGCCGAGGTGCGGAAGGAGCTTCCCGGCAGGACTTCGACGCTGTTCGTCGCCGAGCCGGTGATGTATCGGCAGTCGGACAAGCCGGCCGGGACGATCCTGCAGCAAAGCCCGGAGACCGGCGCGGCGCTTTCCGGCCCCGCTGCCCTGCACCTGGTGGTGAGCGCCGGGCGGGGAAATGCCGGGACGACGGTTCCCGGATTCGCCGGGCTTGAGCCGGCCGGCGCCCTGGAACGGGCCGGTGTTGCGGGCCTGTTCCTCGAGTTTGCCGCCGGGGAAGCCGGGGAGGGCGAGACTGCGGGAACGGTGATCGCCCAGAGCCCGCCGGAAGGCGCCAGCGCCGGCAGCGACACCAGGATAAGCCTGACGGTTGCGGCGCCGGCGGCACTGCAGGACGGCGAGGTGTTCGGCATTTTCGGGTATGCGATGCAGGAGCTGCCCTTTCCCCTGCCGGTGCGGCTTCAGGCCGGCCTGCCTTCCGGCAACGTCGTCCTGCTTGCCGAACTGGACTTTCCGGGCGGCTGGTTTTCCCTGCCCTTCACGCTGCCCGTCGGGAGCGTGCTGACGCTTTCGGCCTTGGGGGTCGCGGTGCATAGCGAGGTCGTGCGGGGGTGAGGGAATCTGCTGAAGGCAGATTGGATACGGGGGTCCCATGGCAATAATTTCCAAAAACGGGATATTCCCTGATAAAACAAGCCATGGAAATTTACTCCTGTGGGTATTCGGTCATCTGATTTTTCCGTTTATGTTGACAGAAAATGATTCGCCTTCTTTACCTCTTGAAATAGATTCTTTTATCAGGCCCCAGTATCTTACCATGCGCCACGACAATTCCCAAAAGTCCATTTCTGCCAATGTTCTTTCAAGAAAAACTATCGAGAGCCCCGATTCCTTCCAGACTTGTTTCTCGTAGGGGTTTCTTCGTATTTTGGTATCCTTAGTGATAACAAACCACCCTCCTTCTTCTGCCAATTTTTTGATCCATTCCACATCCGGAGTGCTGGGTTCAAATTTTTCTTTAAGATGCACCACAGGAATGCCATGTGCCGACTCCAACGTGTTTAAGGCTTTTGCAAGGAGCGGTGGTAGCGGATTGTCAAAAAAACATTTCATGCGGCCAGACTTTTCTCGAATTCGATAGCAATTTTTACCGAATCCTTGTCAAGTTCATACCAATCGCTAATGTCGTCGATGCAGCGTCCGGCTTTATACAAATCGAAAATAATATCTGTTCTTAAATTGTATGTATCAAGAATAGGCTGTCCCATGTTTCTTATCGGATCAAGTGCAATGTTCTTGTCTTTTCCCCAAGGCCACCATTTTTCGACTTTACCCGTAATCCCAAAGTCCAGGCACGTCAACGTAGGTTGCACGATTTTTTCAAATTGAAATTGGTCTTTGATCAAATCAAGAAGGGATAAATCGTTTTCCTTTTCCGCCAATGTTGCAAATATTGATTTTCCGTCCGTATATATTTTTTGGAGGGCAAAAGGATGGTCGGTATCTAAAAACTTTGATGCCGCAAATGCGGCTTTCCTTATTTTTTGTATGCCAAAACCTAGCTCAATAAAATGACGTATGAATAAAAGTTCCGCAAGATCAAGGAAACTAAGAGCCACTTCTTCCGAAAATTGATCAAATTCACGTTTGAAAATTGGAGCGACCGATTTTAGTTCGGCATCCTTACGATACGTGTAGCCTTTTACCCATCGCCGAGTTTTTTGAGTATCCGTTTTTATCAGTCTGGCGACGTAAGCCGGGGTATATATCCCCTTTCCAAGATAAACCACAATCCCCCCAATACCTTTAAAACACCTGCCGAATACCATATCGACATGGTAGATTCTAGACGGTTTATGCGATCTTCGCAATCCCTGCATCCGTACTCGCAGTCGCGCCAGGCACCTGAACTCGATTCCGGCCATTAGGTAACCCAATAAACCCCGCCAACCAATGCGTGGAGCTTTGCCTCGCAAAGCGCCGAATCCAAGCTACCTTCGGTAGCTTGGATCATCATCACTCACTCAAATACGACCCCAAGCCAGTGGTCGGAATTACTCTTGTCTTGGGCGATAAGGCCGATGTCGACCTTTGCCGTGGTCTCGGCAACCAGCCAACCGGTTCCCTCGGCATCGAAGCGGGCGCCGGAACCCGGCAGGTCGGCAAGGCCCATCGCATGGGAATACTCGCGGGAAACCATGATCCCCGAACGGATGTTGGCCTGGGCAAGGATCAGGGCCCAGAGCATCGCCCGGCTGTCGCAGTCGCCCCGGCCTTCGGTGACGGCGGTTACCGGGTTCACGAAATCGCTACCGTCGAGGTCCCGCTCGTAGGTAAAGTTCTGGACGAAGGAAAGTGCGTTTTGGGCAAAGGCCCGGTCGGCGGCTTCCCTGTCGGCACCGCCCGGCCTGAAGTTCCGCTCGAGCTGGAAGCCGGCATCGGCGATCCGGTCCCAGGCATCCCTGAAGATCGCCCGGTAGAACCGTATCCAGGCTTCCTGCCAGAACTCGGATTCCTGGTACAGGGTCAAAAGCTGGAATTCCTGATCGACCAGGGCCTGCGAAGCCTCGGCATCGTTTGCGGCGATCAGGGCGGCGAGGCCGGAAGTGCCGGCGAGGGGAGTCCGCACCCGTTCGCCCCGGGGAAAGGCGAATTCCATCACCGGGCCGGGCATCCGCCTTTCCGCATAGGTCGGTGCCAGCGAGTTCAGGGCGGAGATGTGCAGGAGGTCCACGTTCTCCGTTCCGGCCGGCGCGTAGGCAAGGGCCACCAAGAGCGGCGAGCTCCCCCCGGAGCCCTTGGCCGGAAGCCTGAGGGCAAGGGCCCAGCCTTCGACCGACCCGAACTCAAGTTCCATGATCGCCGCCTCCCTGCCGGAATACTCAAAAAACGAGGTGTCCCCGACATTTCCCAGCCGAAGGTTGAGTTCGGCCACGAGTTGGTCGAGGTCGGCAAAAACCCCGTCGTAGACGGCAATGTCGAGCATCGACTCGCTGGGCCCCTCGAAGGAGAAGCGGTCGAAGGCGTTTCCGTCGGTATAGACATATCCTGGCGGTATGTCCAGGCTGAAGCCCCAGGTCGGCGAGTGCAACTGCTGCGCCGGAAGGAGAACCGGAAACAGCAGGAGGAAGAGGGAAAGTTTGAATTTCATACCTA
>WQZW01000251.1 GCA_009780545.1 Treponema sp. | reverse complement strand
GTACCTCCGCCAACACTGGGGCCTGTTACTGGAAGGATTTCTCTCCCGGATGCTTCTGGGGATGGACGTTATCCGCGAGGAGGAAAAGCCGGTCTTCGACGGGCCCGGGCCGACCTTCGTGCCGGACTTTGCCGGAATGGACGAGTACGAACGCTTCAGCCCGGACCAGGATTGGATGCCCAGGACCACTCTCATGGCCAAAAGCACGCTGGTCTGGCTGTTCCAGCTTTCGGCGAGGTACGGCCGGCCGATACGCCGGCTGGACGAGGTTCCGGAGGAGGAACTGGACGAGCTTGCCCGCCGGGGCTTCACCGGGCTTTGGCTGATCGGCCTTTGGGAACGCTCGGCCGCTTCCCGCACGATCAAGCAGTGGAACGGCAATCCGGAAGCCGCCGCTTCCGCCTACAGCCTGTACGACTACGACATCGCGGGCGAACTCGGCGGCTGGGACGCGCTTGCCGACCTTCGGGAACGCTGCGCCCGCAGGGGAATCCGACTGGGATCGGACATGGTTCCCAACCACACCGGCATCGACAGCCGCTGGATGGCCGAACACCCGGACCGCTTCCTCCAACTTTCCTTCCCCCCGTTTCCGGGCTACAACTACAACTGCGGCAACCTCTCCGGCCGGGACGACTTTACCGTGCAGATCGAGGAACACTACTTTACCCGCAGCGACGCGGCGGTGGTCTTCAAACGGACGGACAACCGCTCGGGTCATGTGCGGTACATCTACCACGGCAACGACGGCACCTCCATGCCCTGGAACGACACGGCCCAGATCGACTTCCTCAACCCGGAGGCACGCGAGGCGGTGATCCGCACGATCGTCGGTGTCTGTCGGCAGTTCCCCATCGTCCGCTTCGATGCGGCGATGACCCTGGCAAAGCGGCACATCCAGCGGCTCTGGTATCCGGTTCCCGGTTCCGGCGGGGCGATCGCCAGCCGTGCCGAGCATGCCGTCCCCAACGAGGAGTTCAACGCCCGCATCCCGGAGGAATTCTGGCGCGAGGTCGTGGACCGCTGCGCCGCCGAGGCCCCGCACACCCTGCTCCTGGCCGAGGCGTTCTGGATGATGGAGGGCTATTTCGTCCGCACCCTGGGCATGCACCGGGTGTACAATTCCGCCTTTATGAACATGCTGAAGAACGAGGAGAACGACAAGTACCGGCAGACGATCAAAAACACGATGGAGTTCGATCCGGAGATCCTCAAGCGTTTCGTCAACTTCATGAACAATCCGGACGAGGAAACCGCCATCGCCCAGTTCGGTTCCGGGGACAAGTATTTCGGGATCTGCACCCTGCTGGTAACCATGCCGGGCCTGCCTATGTTCGGCCACGGCCAGATCGAGGGCTTCAGGGAAAAGTACGGGATGGAATACCGTCGGCCCTACATGGACGAAAGCCCGGATGCGGACCTGGTTTCCCGGCACGAACGGGAAATCTTCCCCCTGCTGAAGCGGCGGGCTTTGTTCTCCGGCAGCGCCGACTTCAGGCTCTACGACCTGTACGACAGGAACGGCATGGTCAACGAGAACGTTTTTGCCTATTCCAACCGCGCGATGCTGGGCGACAGGCTTGAGCGGGCGCTGGTCTTTTACAACAATGCCTACGAAGGCGCTTCCGGCTGGATCAAGGTGAGCGATCCGGCGGTTCCGGCCCCGGCCGGCCAAAAGCGGCGGGACAGCCTCGGCGAGGCGCTGGCCCTGACCTGCGGGGACGACCGCTTCGTCCTGCTCCGGGAGCTGAGTTCCGGACTCTGGTACCTCCGTTCCTCCAAAGCGATTTACGAAAACGGCTTCTTCGTCGCCCTGGACGGCTACCGGGCCCAGGTCTTCATCGACATCCGCGAATTTGCCGACGACGGGAAAGGCCGTTGGGCGCGCCTGCACCACGAGCTGCAGGGAAGGCCGGTCGCCGACCCCGAAGCGGCGATCCTGGACATCTATCTCGGCGACCTGTACTGCCGCTTCACCAGACTGCTCAAACCGGAAACCGTGGACCGCCTTCGGGCCTTCTTTGTCTCCGGCGGCGATGCCGAGGACTTCGTCGCCTCGACCCGGGAAACGGTCGCAGAGTACCTGGATTCCCTCCGGCACCATGTCGCCGGTGCCGACGGCCGGTTCGATCCCTGGCCGGCCGGCATTTCCCCCGAAGCCCCGCGGAACCCGGAACTGGTCGAGGAATTCTCCGCCTACCTCAAGGAGCTGCTTGCCCTTGCCGACACCAAGCCCGGAAGCCGGACGGCCGCCGCGCGCCTCCGCAGGGAAGCCGCCGACCGCCTCCGGCAAAGCCGCGCCGCCTGCGCCACGGCCCTCACCTACGGCCTGCTCGCCCTGCTGCGCCGCCTGGTTCCGGCCGGCGAGATTCCCTTCCCCGGGAAAAGCGCCGCCGAACTTGCCTTCGACCACTGGGGTTTCGGCCGCAAGCTCGCCCAGCGTTTGGCCGATTACGGTACCGACAGGAACGAATCCGCCCACCTCTGCGACCTCGTCCGCGCCGTCCTCACCAGAACCGGAGCGAAAGCCCGCCCCGCCAAGGCCAAAACCGATCCCCGCCTTGCCGCCGCCGCCCTCGTCGAGGCCAACTACCTCGAGGGCGACTTCCAGCGCCTGCTCGGGGTCAACGTCCACAACGACATCACCTGGTTCAACAAGGAAGCCTTCGAAAACACCGTTCGGGACGGCAAATTCCTCTGCCTGCTGGAAAGCTTCTTGGGCAAACCGTCGCCCAAGGCCGCAACCCGCATCGCCGAGGTCGCCGCCGCGTTGCAGGCGGCGGAATCGGCCTCGGGATACAAGCTCGGCGGCCTGATTCGGGAGCTTGCCGGGGACGATGAGGGGGAAGCTTAGGGGGGACAAGAAAAGCGAAGAATTTTGAATTTCTACGGTGGCGATTTGTGAGGGCCAACAGACGGCAAAGTTCGGGGTAAGCTGCCCTTTGCCTCCGGCAAAGAAGGAAGGTTACCGGTTGGATCAGAACACGCCTTTCCCCCATTTCCCTTCCATGGCTTCTCGATCTTTACTGCTTAGGTTGTCGCAACCATGAAAGGCCCCGGTCCCGATGGTGGTAACGCTGTCCGGGATGGCAATCGAGGCAAGGCCGGTACATTCGGAAAAGGCCCAATCCCCGATCACGGTAACACTATCGGGGATGACAATCGAGGTAAGGCCGGTACAGCCATGAAAGGCCCTGTTCCCGATGTCGGTAACGCTTTCCGGAATGACAATCGAGATAAGGCCGATACAGTCGGAGAAGGCCCGGGCCCCG
>WQZW01000250.1 GCA_009780545.1 Treponema sp. | reverse complement strand
AAGGCCGACGTGCTTATCCCGGCGGCCATCGAGAACCAGATCAACCGGGACAATGCCGCCGACATCAAGGCAAAGGTCATCGTCGAGGGCGCCAACGGGCCGACCACGGTCGAGGCGGACAAGATTCTCGGCGAGCGGGGGATAATCGTCGTTCCGGACATCCTGGCCAACGCCGGCGGCGTCATCGTTTCCTACTTCGAATGGGTGCAGAACATCCAGTCGCTGATGTGGGACGAGGACGAGGTGAACGGTACCCTCAACAAGATCATGTGCAAGGCTTTCGAGACCGTGTGGAACAACCACAAGGGCCGGGGAGTCAGCCTGAGGACCAGCGCCTACATGATCGCCCTGGAAAAGCTGGTTACCGCGAAAAACACCCGGGGGATTTTCCCCTGACCGAACAGGCCCGATCAAATCCCGTCAACGGGATTTGATCGGGTTTCCCGTTTAAGGAAGGGTTTGACGGCAAAGGCGTGGAGATTTGCATGACAAATCTCCACGCCTTGGTTTAGAGAGCGGCAGTGCGGAGCAAAACTCCGCATTATGATTTTCATTAATAAGGAGGTGACGGTGATGTTGCCGTACCATTCGAGATCGAAGGAAGAGCTTTCCGGCGAACGGACGAGGCTGACGGCGGTTTTCGCCGGGCATAAGGCAAAGGGGCTTTCGCTGAACATGGCCCGGGGCAAACCCTCGGCCGAGCAGCTGGAGCTTTCGCTGCCCATGCTCGACCTTTTGGGTTCCGGCTCCGACTGCAGGGCCGAGGACGGGGCCGACTGTCGCAACTACGGCGAGCTTACCGGCATCGTCGATGCGAAGAAGCTCTTCGGCGAATACCTGGGCGTGGGTCAGGATCAGGTGATCGTGGTCGGCTCCAGTTCGCTTACCTTTATGAACGACTGCATGGCGCGGGCGATGCTGGCCGGCGTTCTCGGTTCGACAAGGCCCTGGGTGCGGGAGGAGCAGGTGAAGTTCCTCTGCCCGGTTCCCGGCTACGACCGGCATTTCGCCATCTGTCAGTTCATGGGCATCGAAATGATCAACATTCCCACTTCGTCCGAAGGGCCGGACATGGATCTGGTGGAAAGCCTCGTGGCGAACGATCCGTTGATCAAGGGAATCTGGTGCGTGCCCAAGTACTCCAATCCGCTGGGCACGAGCTATTCCGACCGGACGATGCGGAGGCTCGCCGGCATGAAGACGGCGGCCGGCGACTTCCGGATTTTCTGCGACAATGCCTATGCGATGCACGAGGTCTACCGGGACGTGCCGGTTCTGGACCCGATCGCCGCCTGCGCCGAAGCCGGCAATCCGGACCGGGCCTACGTTTTCGGCTCGACCAACAAGATTACCTTTCCGGGAGCCGGCGTGGGATTCTTCGCCTCGTCCAAGGAGAACATTGCCTTTACCACCAAGCAAATCGCCATGCAGGCGATAAGCTGGGACAAACTGAACATGCTCCGCCATGTCCGCTTTTTCAAGAGCGTGGCCGGCATACGTTCCCTGATGGCCAGGCATGCCGCGATCCTTCGGCCCAAGTTCGACGCCGTGCTGCAGGCGATGGAAGCCGGGCTTTCCGGCCTGGACTGCGGCGAATGGGTGAAACCGGACGGCGGTTACTTCGTCACGTTCTTTGCCAAGCCGGGTTGCGCCAAGCGGATCATCGCCCTGTGCAAGGAAGCCGGCGTGACGATGACCGAGGCCGGCGCGACCTATCCCTACGGCAAGGATCCGGAGGACAGCTGCATCCGGATCGCGCCCTCCTTTCCGCGGCTTGAAGAGCTGAAGCTTGCGATGGAGATTTTCTGCGATGCGGTGAAGTTGGCAACGGTGGAAAAACTTCAATCTGCCTAAGGCAAATTGAAGTTCGGAGTTTTGCGGAGCAAAACTCCACACCTTGGTTCTTGGGGATAAAGCCTGAGACTAAACCCGACGAGCTTTATTGGGAGAGGAAATGTGTGGAGAATTCCGCATCCTCTATGAGGATGTGGAATTCTCCGAGTCCCATTGACCTCCGGTCAATTGGCCAGGCAACGGTGGAAAAGCTTCGATCTGCCTAAGGCAAATGATCAAATCTGCCTGCGGCAAATTTGATCGTGGAGTTTTGCGGGGCAAAACTCCACGGCTTGGCTTTGGGGATAAAGCCGGGGGCCAAGCCCGGCGAGCCGACCCGTAGCGATTCATTCGTCGTCGGATGGACGGATTTGGAAATTTGCCTTACAAAATTCCAAATCCGTTTGTTGAGAGATTTGTCTGTAGGGCTATCCTCGACCGGAAGAAAAGTATACACTGACGGTTGCACCCCGACGGCGGGTGACTATTTTTTATGTCGAGGTGGAGATGAAGAGGATGTTCGTGTCGGTGATCGCCCTGTTGCTGTTCCGGGGCACCGTAGCCTTTGCGGACGAAGCCGAGCCGCTCCGTCCGCAGGCGACGGAATTTTCAGGCGGCGTAAACGTTTACAGCTTCTTTGTCAACGTTGTCCGCGAACCGTTTTCCTTTCCGCTTATCGGTTTTGTTAATATCATGGCGGGAAGCCACAACGGGCTGCAGGCCGGGTTCGTGAATGTCAACACCGGCGATTTCGGAGGGTTGCAGCTCGGCTTTGTCAATACGGCGCTCGGAAACCTGCAAGGATCGCAGGTCGGTTTCGTGAACATTGCCGGCGGCAGTTTTCAAGGGGCGCAGATCGGTTTTGTCAATACCGCTGTCGGCGGAAAAGGCCCGCAGGTCGGTTTCGTCAACGTGTCCCCGGGACCGCTTACCGGCGTTCAGATCGGCTTTGTTAATTTTGTTGACAGTATCGAAGGCGGTATCCCCGTCGGTTTTATTTCCATCGTACGCAACGGCGGGTTCAAGGCCGTCGAATATGCGATGTCGGACTTTCACCTTCTGGGCATCGGCCTAAAGCTTGGCGTGGAGAGTTTCTACGGCATTATTTACGTCGGTTACGATCCGACAGGCGACGATTTCCGCAGGGATTTTGTCACCGGTTTCGGTTTCGGCTCGCTAATCCCCCTCGGCCGAACTTTCTTCCTCAACCCGGAACTCCTTTCGGCGAACGGCTTTGCCTCGGGCAACGGCCCCTACCTTACCAGTTTTGCCACCCTCCTCGGCCTGAACCTGGGTCGGAACCTGGCCTTTGTCGCCGGCCCTTCCCTTTCCTGGCAACGGGCCGAAGCCGGCAAAGGAGTCAAACCCCTGCTTGGCGGGACGATTGCGAGGATAGACGACCGCAATTCGCTGTCCGTCGGTGCGAGGCTTGGATTCCGGGTTCGGATTT
>WQZW01000249.1 GCA_009780545.1 Treponema sp. | reverse complement strand
GTTTCAGGGTAGTCGGTCTTGTCCATCTCCATGACGAAGTCCAGGATCGAGCCGCCCTTCCCGCAGCCGAAACAGTGGTACAGCTTCTTGTCCGGATCCACGGTGAGCGAGGGGGTGCGTTCCTGCCCGCCGCCGTGGAAGGGACACCTGCCCCAGTAGCGTCCGCCCCGCTTTTCCAGGCGGATGTAGCCTTCGACGACGGAGATCGCGTCGAGCCTCCGGTGGATTTCGTCTACGGTGGAACGGGCGATTCGGCTCATCGGTTACCAGTTCCTGTAAAGGTCGCCCGCCCGTTGGTGCTCGATGCCGGTCCTGGAGAACTGGTGCCGTCCGGTAGCCTCGTTGATCAGCCTGAAGAACAGGAAGTCGTTGACCGCCGGTTCCAGGGCGGCGGCAAGGGCGATCCTGCCGGGCGAGGCGATGGGTGCCGGCGGAAGCCCTCCCCTGAGGTAGGTGTTGAAGGGACTGCGCACCTCGAGATCGACGTAGTAGATGCGGTTGGGATGGGGCCTTCCCAGTTCCTCGGTAAGGACGTAGACCACCGTGGCGCAGGACTGCAGGGCCATCCCGATGCGGAGCCTGTTGGCGAAAACGCCGGCCATCAGGGCCGCCTCCTCCGGGACGCGGTATTCCTTCTGCACTATCGAGGCGAGGATGACCAGGGAGAACAGCTCCTCCGCCGGCATGTCGGCCAGCTTCGGGTTCAGGGCGGCGGCCCGGGCGAAAAAGTTGTCCGCCATGGCCTTCACCACCCTTGCCGCCGGAAAGTTTGCGGGGAAGAGGTAGGTGTCCGGAAAGAGAAATCCTTCCATAGTAGTGCCCGGAATCCCGTACAGGTCCAGCAGTTCCCGGTCGGAAGCGGCCCGGACAAACGCCTCCGCCGGAACGATGCCGGCTTCCTCGAACAGGTCGGCCGTCATCCGGAGCGTGAGTCCCTCGGGGATCGTTACCCTGACAAGTATGTCCCGGCCGGTTTCCAGGATGTCCCGGAGCCGGCCCTGGCCCGTCGGGATCTCGATGAGGTACTCCCCGGCCTTGATCTGCCCGCCCCGGAAACGCCCGGCGAGGTTCCAGAAGTTCAGGTTGCGGATCAGGCCGGCCTCGAGGAGCCTTGCTCCCACGGCCCGGCCGCTTTCGCCCCGGTTCACCAGAAAGCGTACCACCTGCCGGCCTTCCGGGGAAAGCTCCGGCTCGAGGGAAACCCCGTCGATCCGGGGGAAGGGATCCTTAAGGGAAGCCGGAGGCGAATCGAAATGAGCAAAGGCAAGGGAACCGGCGACAAGGACGAGGCCCGAGGCGGCCAGGACGCAGGCGAGAACGGTGAGTATCCTGCTGACGATAACGGACATCGTAATTTCCTCCCCGGGAATCCGGGAACTCAAGGGTTACCCGAAAAATCCCCGCTTACAATACAATATCAGTGCCTTCGCAGGCAATACTTACTTTCAGGTTTCTTCCGCAGAGGAAGTCGGCGTACCGGGCCGCCGCCCCGGCCATCCGGTACAGGTCGCTGTCCAGGGCCGAGGGATCGCAGTGGAACAGGACCAGGTGTTTGATGCCCCAGGCCGCGGCAAATTCCACGGCGATGCAGTACGAGCTGTGCCCCCAGCCCTTTTTCCGTTCCGCCTCGAGCAGATCGTACTGGGAATCGATCACGGCGAGGTCGAGATTGCCGAAAAAGGCGGCGTTTTCCTCGTTGCGGCAGAAATCGTCCGGCCCGAACTCCACGTCGGTGGCGTACAGGAAGCTTTTTCCCCCGGACTTGATCTTGTAGGCAAAGGAATCCCCCGGATGGGGCATCTTTCTGAAGGAAATTTCCCCGCTTCCCAGGGTGATCGGGGCCTGCATCCGGTGAAAGGCCTTCGTCGAGGGGGTTTGCTGCATGGAAACCGGCGAATAGGGCTCCAGCATGAGGTTGGAGAGTATCCGTTCCAGGTCCGGTTTCGGCGAATAGAAGTCGATGGACACTTTCGGGTCGAAAGCCGGTTTGAAAAAGGGCAGTCCGTTCAGGTGATCCCAGTGGAAGTGGGAGAGGAAGACATGGTAGCCGGCCTTTCGGGAGTCCGCGTCGTTCCCCAGTTCCCGCATTCCGGAGCCGCAGTCGAAGATTATGCCCTGCGGAAAGCCCTCCAGTTCGACGCTGACGCAGGAGGTGTTTCCCCCGACCGTGCCGAACAGCCAGGGCGGAAGTCCCGAAAGGAAGCGTTCCCTGCTTTCCCCGTCGGCAAGGTCCTCCGGAAGCGCCCCGGCGAGGATGGTCGCCAGCTTCCGCCTGAGGGCCGCAGGTGAAACGGGGGAGGGGAGCGAGCCGCGGACGCCCCAGAAATGTATCCTCATGATTTTCCCCCGTTCGGGCCAAAATTTTGCTCTATGATGAGCTCTTCCCTCAGTTGTTTGAGCAGTCCGTCGATCTCGTCCTTCGGGTGAAGGCTGCCGGAGTTCATTCCCGGGCATTGTTCGGCCGTTTTGTCCCAGGCCGACTTCGAGGCCGTAACCGAATCCCAGAAAGGGAAGGTCTTGCATTGCAGGGGCCGTTCCTCGTAGACCAGGCAGCCGGAGCCTTCCTGCCAGAAAATGCAGTCCAGGTTGGCCTTTTCCCGCAGCGACAGCCGCCGCCGGCCGGGAGTGTAGGGCACCCAGCGGCACCAGGTTTGGACGAATTCCCCGTACTCTATCCCGAACCTCTCGGCCAAGCGGTCGAGGTCCGCCTCGGAGAGAAAGACAAAGCCCCCCTCGTGGCGGCAGCAGTCCGAGCAGCGGGTACAGGAAAAATGCAATCCGGCAGAATAAAACGGCATATCACTCATGTTTATATACTTCAGTATAGGGGATTTGGTCCGGGTTTTCAAGGTTGGTCCGATCTTTCGCAAAAATTGGACTTGGATGATTTATTCCGTCAATCGAAACTAGGTAATGATTGGTATGACGGCACGACGCCGGGGAAAACACAAGCCAAAAACTCACACTTGACATTTCCGCCTGAGGCGTGTATGGTTGTAGCCATGATGCAAAGTGCCGTCTTTTGGGACGGGATTCACACATTATGTAACACACCCCGAAAGACCGCGCGAATAGCGTTCGGGCTGAAGCGGGTTGAATGCGTTGCGTTCGGCCTGAAGCCTTGGCCCACGGGCGGCGCCTTCATCGGGCCTCTCGCCGTGGCGCATTCCCGGTCGAACGTGCTACGCACGGTTTTTTGGGCGCGTTGCGTTGCGTTGCGTTGCGTTGCGTTGCGTTGCGTTGCGTTGCGTTGCGTTGCGTTGCGTTGCGTTGCGTTTCGTTGCGTTGCGT
>WQZW01000248.1 GCA_009780545.1 Treponema sp. | reverse complement strand
GGCCCAAAGGGCCTTGTGATTCCAACACAGGAAAAAAACCTGCACGTAAAGCTGGATGAGGAACGGCTTAGAAGGCTTGAGTCCTGCCGTGTTCACGTGTAGGGGATTGGCGTGTCTCTCTGCCAAAATGGTATTCCATAACCGTGGAATTGATGTTACATTGATTGTCAGGATACCCGATTGCCTTTCATGGTACTTTCCCGCATTTGAGTTGTGAAAACCGTTCCGCATCCAACGGATGTCCTTTGCAAGGAATACTACATGAAAGAAAATATCAGGTTCTGGCCGCTGGTTTGGATGCTTGGGCTTGCGGGCCAACTTTGCTGGTTTGTCGAAAACCAATGGTTCAACACCTTCGTCTACGCTAAAATCGCCAAGGACTCTTCAATAGTAACATGGATGGTCGTGTTGAGTGCCGTCGTTACAACATTTTCGACGTTTCTGTTCGGCACGCTTTCCGACCGCATCGGTTCACGTCGCAGGTTCATATCATACGGATACATTATCTGGGGCATTCTCACCATTGCCTTTGGATTTACCGAGTTTGTGGGTACACGGCTTCTCGTACTGGCCGCCTTTCTTGTGGTGTTCACCGACTGCGTGATGAGCTTTTTCGGATCGATGGCAAACGACTCCGGTTTTCACTCATGGATCAACGACAACACGAGCGACCGGAACCGTGGGCAACTTGGTGCGGCTCTTGCGACACAGCCGGTGATTGGCACGATTCTCGGAACCGTGCTCGGCGGAATGCTTATCGGCAGCGATGACAACTATATGCGGCTTTTCTGGGCAATGGGACTTTTCGTAATCGCCGCCGGTTTCGTCTCGCTCGTCTTCCTTCGAGATTCGCCGACTCTAACGCCGCACCGTACCGGCACGTTCCGGCGGCAGTTTGCGTCCGTGCTTAACTTTCGGGTGTTTTCGGGCCGCGCGGAACTTGCGATGGCCTGTCTTGCGGCCGGCCTTTTCTTCGTCCCTTTCAACCTTTACTTTGTCCACATGGGAAACTGGGTGATCTACCGTATGGGATTCACCGCCGACATGATGGGGCTGATTCAGGGAGGAGCACTTATTGTTGCAATGCCTCTTGCAATTCCCGCAACCTTCCTTATGAACAGGCAAAAAACTCCGACCGTGGCGTTTTCAGGTTTGGTGCTTAACATGGCCGGTGTTCTTACGGCCGGCCTGTTCATAAGGCCCGGGGTTGTGAATACCGGGGTTGTTCTTGCCGCCGCAAATATCCCGCTTCTGCTCGCCGTTTTTCTTATCGGAGCGGGCTACATCCTAATCGTGCAGTCGATGACAATGTGGGTAAAGCAACTTTACCCCGAGGAAAGCCGAGGACAGTTCGAGGGAATCCGAATCGTTTCCTTCGTGATGCTTCCCATGATTGTCGGCACGGTGATTGGAAATGCCGTAGTGAAAGGAGGAGCGGGAACCGTCGTCAACGATCTTGGCATGATTGAAAACATTCCAACCGAGGCGATCTTCCTTTGGGCCGCGCCGCTTTTGCTTCCGGTGTTTGTCCCGATGTTTCTAGCGGCAAGGCGGTATTATGTTCGTATAAATGCGACGGGGCACAATGATGGGAGAGCTTAAACCGCTTTTAACACTCTGGGGAAAAAACCTGGACGGAATACCGTGGAACGAATATCCACGCCCGCAGATGAGGCGGGAAAACTGGGTTTGCCTTAACGGGCTTTGGGAATACGCAATTTCCGAGCGGGAACCTGCCGGTTACGACGGGGAAATCCTCGTGCCATTCTCGCCGGAAAGCCTGCTTTCGGGCGTGGGCCGCCAACTTCTGCCCGGGCAAAAACTGTGGTACCGTCTGAAAACACGATTTGATTCGATGGCACCGGGGAAACGGCTTCTCCTCCACTTCGGTGCGGTGGATCAGCGATGCGAGGTATTTGTCAATGGCAGGAAGGCCGGCGGACACGACGGCGGATATTGGCCGTTCTCGTTCGACATTACCGATTTTATTGATGAAGGCGATACCGTGATCGGTGTGGTCGTAACCGACGATTCCGATACCGGAATTGAGGCTTACGGCAAGCAGAAGCTAAAACGTGGCGGAATATGGTACACGGCACAGAGCGGAATCTGGCAGACGGTCTGGGCTGAAACCGTGCCCGCTCGGCATATTTCTGGCATGAAAATCACGCCGAAATGCCCGGAATCCGAGGTTGAGATCGAGCTTGAGTTTTCCATGCCCGGAGTTCAGGCGGCGGAGATTCGCATTTTCGACGGCGAGCGGCAGGTTGCACAGGCCGGAACGGACAACGGTTTGTTTCGGCTGCCGCTTCCCGGTTTTCGCTACTGGAGCCCGGAAGATCCCTTTCTGTACACTTTCCGTGTTTCCTCGGGCGACGACGAAGTTGAAGGCTACTTCGGCATGAGGCAATTCAGCGTTTCGGAAGGCCGGCTTACCCTAAACGGTCGCCCCGTTTTTCACAGCGGACTTTTGGATCAGGGCTACTGGAGCGACGGCCTTTACACGCCGCCTTCGGATGCCGCAATGATCTGGGAACTGACCGAAGTTAAAAAACTTGGCTTCAACACGCTTCGCAAACACATCAAGATCGAACCTCTGCGTTGGTACTATCACTGCGACCGACTTGGCATATTGGTCTGGCAGGATTTTGTAAGCGGCGGCGGCCCATACGGCGATTTTGTTTCCCGTTATCTTCCCTTTTCCGGAGTGCACCTAAACGACGAAAAAAACATTCATGGCTTTGGCAGAGGCAATGCGGAAGGCCGTGCCGTTTTCATGCGTGATCTTGGGCGTACAGTGAAGCTGATTTACAATTCTACAAGCCTTGCGGTGTGGACACCTTTCAACGAAGGCTGGGGACAGTTCGACGCAAACAGTATTACTGAAAAAATACGCATACTTGATTCTACTCGCCCCATCGACCACGCAAGCGGTTGGCACGATCAGGGCGGCGGGGATTTTGCAAGCCAACACGTCTATTTCAAAAAATACCGCTTCAGGCCGGATCGCGGCGGACGGGTTCCCGCTCTTACCGAGTTTGGCGGCTACAGTTGCACGAGTGCGGATCACATGGCCTCGAACAGGCTTTTCGGTTACCGAATGTACAGGAACACCGACGAGTTTACGGCGGCCTTCAAAAAACTGTACGAAAACGAGGTTATACCTGCCGTGCGGCATGGGCTTTCCGCATCCATATACACTCAGCTTAGCGATGTGGAGGATGAGATCAACGGGCTGTTTACATACGACCGAGAGGTGCTTAAAATAGATCCGGAAATCGTGCGGAAAAT
>WQZW01000247.1 GCA_009780545.1 Treponema sp. | reverse complement strand
GCTAATCCGTCGCAGACGGATTGGCCGCCTCCTCTCCCGCCAGAAACCGCATGGAGATTTGCCCCGCAAATCTCCCTAGCTAATCCGTCGTAGACGGATTAGCCAGCCAGTACCTTGGCTATCGCCAGTTCCACCGTTTCCGCAAGGCCGCCCTTGCTCCTGAAGCCGGCGGCGTTGACATGCCCGCCGCCGCCCAGTTCGGCGGCGATCGCCGCCACGTCGATATCGCCCTTGGACCGCAGCGACCCGGAAACCTTTCCCTCCGGACTTTCCTTGACGAACAGCGATACCTGCACCCCGCCGTAGGCCAGGGGCATGTTCACGATGCCGTCCGTGTCCTCCGACGTGGCCCCGGTTTGGAGAAAATCTTCCTTAGTAAGCACCTGTACCGCAAGCCGGTCCCCTGCAAGCAGCCTGAGTCCGGCCGTAGCCCGCCGGCTCAGGTGCAGGGCCCGCATCGCAGCGTTCTCCCGCAGCATCCGGTGGGCCAGGTGGGGATCGGCACCCAGGCGGACCAAGGCCAAGGCCGCACGGAAGGTCCGTTCGCCGACCTTGGGATAGGCGAAGAAGCCGGTGTCGTAGGCGATGCCCACGTAAGCGGCCCGCGCCGTTCCGGTGTCCAGGATGATGTCCGCAGCCTCGGCAAGTTCGGCGACCAGTTCGCAGGTCGAGGCCGCTCCCGCCTCCCGTATCCCGGAAAACCCCGCGCCGGACCTTGGTTCGTGGTGGTCGATGACGAAAACCTCGTCCGCCCGGGCGATCAGGGCCGCGGTTTTTCCCACATGATCGGCGTCGGAAGTGTCCACGATGATCAGCGTGAAGCCCGTCAGCCCCCCATGGCGGGCCTCGTCCCAGGTTTCGATCTCCCCGCCTGCGTCCATAAAGGTAAAGGCCTCGGGCGTTCGGCTCGAATTGACGATCGCCGCCGGCTTTCCCCGGCCCCTCGCGATGCGGGCCGTCACCAGCTCCGCCCCGATCCCGTCGGCATCCGCCGTGTCGTGCGTGGTAATGACGAACGACTTCCCCCGACCGATCAGGTCGAGCAGCCGTTCCAGGTTTTCTCCGGTGTTTTCGGTCATAATAGGCCAGTATCCTAATGGTTTTGACGGAAAAATTCTAGGGTCCGGGGGAAAATCGATAATGAGGACGCCGGACAGGAACGCTGCGGAGCCATATCCATGGAAATACGGCATGATACCCGCCCCTGCCGGCAATGCCCCGCTCCGTACCCGCAAAATCCGATCCGCGGGACTTCCTCCCCGAATCCCCAATTTTCCCTAAAGTTTTCCGCTCGGTTTGTCGATATAGTAGCAGGCGGTTTATGGATGCCACGGGAATTCCGCGGTTACCATGGCGGACATGGCCGCCGACAAAGGCAAGGATGCCTTTGTAATTTTTCAAGGAGGATCTATATGATCATCAATCACAATCTCAGCGCAATGTTTGCGGAGCGTTCCCTCGGAGTCACCCAGGGCGCCATCAAGCAGGATATGGAGAAGCTCTCCTCCGGCATGCGGATCAACCGTGCCGGCGACGACGCCTCCGGCCTGGCCGTTTCCGAGAAGATGAGGGCGCAGATCCGCGGCCTGAACCAGGCCTCGGCGAACGCCTCCAACGGCATCTCCTTCATCCAGACCACCGAGGGCTTCCTTCAGGGAACCCAGGACGTGCTTCACCGCATCCGCGAGCTTGCCGTACAGGCGGCCAACGGTATCTACACCAGCGAGGACAGGCTCTACATCCAGATCGAGGTTTCCCAGCTGGTCTCCGAAATCGACCGCATTGCCGAACACGCCCAGTTCAACACCATGAACATGCTCACCGGCCGGTTCGCAAGGCCCAACGCCGACAACGCCTCCCCCGATGCCATGTACTTTCATATCGGGGCGAACGTCGATCAGAGGATTCAGGTGTACATCGAGGACATGACCAGCACGGGCCTGGGAATCAGGGACGCCGGCGACGACTCCTTCGTCAGCCTGCTCACCCCGGACACCGCCAACCGTGCCATCGTGGACGTGGACAATGCCATGCAGATCGTCAACAAGCAGCGCGCCGACCTCGGTGCCTACCAGAACAGGCTGACCCACGCCGTCCACAGCATCGACATCGGTGCGGAGAACCTCCAGGCTTCCGAGTCCAGGATCAGGGACACCAACATGGCCGGTCAGATGGTCAGCTATGTCCGCAACCAGATTCTCAGCCAGGCCGGAACGGCGATGCTCGCCCAGGCCAACCAGAGGAGCAACGCGGTATTGCAACTTTTGCAGTAGTGTTGTATTATTAAGAAAGTACCGATCGAACCCACCACGGAAGGGTTCGGTCGGTACCCTCCGTCCGATTCCCGGGCGGCGGAACGGGGTGTCGGGGACCAAAGGGCCCCGGGCACCTTGGCCTTTTCCGGATTTCCTTCGATAATAAGGAGGCCCCGGAAAGGCAGCGTTCTTTGATAAAGACCCTCCCGTTGACTGCGTAGGACGGTGCGGGACGTTTATTCGGATGCGGGGCAACCCGTTTCGGATGGACGTTTTGCTCCGTATGGCGTTTTTGATGGCGGCGGCGCGATGCCGCCATGAGACGTTCCTACGGCGCGAACCTGGCAAGGATGTCAGGAAGTCAACCTATGGAGGGTTATTATGGTAATTAACAACAATCTGAGTGCAATGTATGCCAACCGTCAGATCGGCATTGTGCAGGGCAGCATCGACAAGAGCATCGAGAGGCTGAGTTCCGGTATGCGGATCAACCGCGCCGGCGACGATGCTTCCGGGCTTGCGGTTTCCGAGAGGATGAGGAGCCAGATCAGGGGCCTTAACCAGGCCGGGCGGAACATCATGGACGGTGTTTCCTTCATTCAGGCGACCGAGGGTTACCTTCAGGGGACCCAGGACGTGTTGGGGCGCATCCGTGAGCTGGCAGTGCAGTCGGCGAACGGCATCTACACCGCCGAGGATCGGGTAATGATCCAGGTGGAAGTGTCCCAGCTCGTAGCCGAAGTGGACCGCATCGCGACCCAGGCCCAGTTCAACGGCATGAACATGCTCACCGGTACCTTCTCCCGCGACACCGGGAGCGCATTGGTGCTGCATGTCGGTGCCAACATGGACCAGAACGCAAGCGTCTACGTGGGCGAGATGACGGCCTCCGCACTGGGCATCGGTGATGGCCAGGGCGGGATGGTAAGTCTTACCTCCCCCGAGGAATCCAATGCCGCGATCGGTACGGTGGACAATGCATTGCAGATAGTGAACCAGCTCAGGGCGGACCTCGGTGCATACCAGAACCGCTTCGTGATGGCCAACAAGAGCG
>WQZW01000246.1 GCA_009780545.1 Treponema sp. | reverse complement strand
CTTCACTCCCAAAAAATACCGCAATCGCGGAATTTTTGCAGTCGACAACAATGTAATTGCGGTATATTCTTTCAGATGTTGCGATTGCGGTACCGGAAACTTTTGGTTAAAGGAAGCGGCCGGTACCCGCCGCCTTGTCACTTAATCGGCGGTTCCCTTGCCTTCGCCCCGTCCGGACGATGCGATCGCAAATCCCCGGCGAACTTGACGAAAAATCCCGGTTGGGCTATAAGGATATTGCCAATCGGCAATCCAAAGGAGGGATTATGACCGTCGACGCATCGGGGAACGGCATGGCGGACGAGGCGCTTGCCGTGGAAGCCTATCTGGAAAAACTGCCGCCGGAAACGAGGGAGATTTTCCTCGAAATACGGAAGATCGTCCGCACCGTCGTCCCGGAATCGCGGGAGCTGATCAAGTGGGGCGTGGTCGGCCATTACCTGGACGGCCGGAAGATCCTGCTCGTCGGCGCCTCGAAAAACCACCTGGGAGTCTACGGCCTGATTCCGGAAGCCTTCAGGGACAGGCTGCGGGGATACGGGCAGTCGAAGGGCTGCATCCGGTTTCCCTACAAGGAACCGATTCCCTACGACCTTATCGAGGACCTGGTGCGACACGAGGCCGGAACGCCCGGCGGAAAAACGGTCCCGCGATGAAACGGCTCCCGGCCGGCGCGCTGAAGGCACTGAAAATCGCCCACGTCGTCTGCGCCCAGGTCTGGCTCGGCTCGGTGGTCGCCGTCTTTTTTTACGGACTGCACTGCTTCAACTCCGGCCTCGGGGGACCGGCCGCCGCGGAAATGGTCGGCCTGATCCCGACGCTGTACCAAAGGGTGGTTTTACCGTTCGGCGTCGCCATGATCGTACAGGGCTTGGTCTACGGCCTGTTCTCGCAGTACGGTTTCGTCAGGTTGCGGTGGATAAGGATAAAATGGATTTTGATGTTTTTCGTCATGATCCTCACCGGAGCCGGAAGCATACGCAGCGTTTTGGAAACGATCCGGAAACTAAACGCCGGGGAAATAACCTCGCTTGCCCCGAGCGACGGCCTGCAGTTCTTCGTCTTCGTCGCCGGACAGATCGCGCTTTTATGCACGATAACGGCAATTTCGGTACTGAAGCCCAAGGACGGAAAGGCCGGAAACGGAAAGACCGCCGCGGCGAATTGAGCGACCGGCTTGCCCCTCCCCCGGATTTCATGCTAAGCTGGCCCGATGGCTCAAAAGAAGCAGGACTGCTTCGACCGTATCCAGGCCGCCACCGAGGCGTTCCTGAGCGGACGGAAGCGGGCTAACAGAATAACGCGGGAGAAGCGGCGGCGGCGGCATCCGGTGGCGGACTGGGCGGGAGCGCTGCTGTGGGCGATCTGGCACGTCCTCCTTGCCAACCAGTACCTCCTGCAGGCCTACGTGATTCCCTCCGGCTCGATGATCGACACCCTGCTCGTCGGCGACCGCATCTTCGTCAACAAAATCGTCTACGGGCCGGAACTGCTCCCCGGCATCGGCAAACTCCCCAGCGTCTTCAAGCCGGAGCGGAACGAGATCATCATCTTCGAGAATCCCTCCCACGTTTCCAGGGGACTTGCCTTCGACCTGGCCCAGAGGATCATCTACATGGGCACCCTTTCCCTGGTCAACATAGACCTGGACGAAACCGGCCAGCCCCGACCTAACTTCCTCATCAAACGGGCCGTGGGGGTTGCGGGCGATACCTTCAGGATGGAAGACGGCGAGATGAGGATGCGTTTTGCCGGCGACGACCGCTGGACGGACGAACGGGAACTGGCCCGGCGGATGGGCTGGAACCACTCCCTCAGCCGGCTTATGGACACGGCCGCCTATCCCGCGCTCCGCACCGCCGGGCAGGCGATGGCCTGGAACGACCTTCGGCTGCCCCTTCCGGACCGCCTGGGGAACGCTTTCGAGGCCGGCATCGCGTACCCGGACTACCTGGCCCTGGAACGGGCCCGGCTCGGCACCCTCCGCACCCTCAGGCCGGAGGACTCCCGCTACGCCGCCCTGCATGCCCGCAGTTCCCTGGGCTGGTACGTGCCGACCGGCCGAATCTTCCCCCTGGGCGACAACCGGGACAATTCCCGGGACGGCCGCTATTTCGGGCCGGTCGCCGTTTCCAAGGTACTGGGCCGGGGATCCTTCATCTACTGGCCGATGCACCGGGCCGGGGCCCTCAAATAGGAGAATTATGTTCGGCAACAAGTCCCTGCGGTATTCGTTCGAGGCCCAGAAGCGGGAAAAACACAGGGTTCTGCGGACCACCCTCCTCATCCTGGCCGTCTTCGTCCTCTCCAACCTGATCGGCACCTTCGCCGTCTCGGTCTGGGTGGTCAGGGGCCAGGCGATGCAGACGGGAATCCGGCCCGGCGACCGACTCCTCGTCGTTTCCTCCGCCCTGCCCTTCCTTTTCTCCAGCGGAAAACTTCCGTACGAACGGGGCAGCCTCGTCCTGGTCGACCGCGGCCGGGAAAGGCCGGAGGGCGGTTTCCGGGGAACGATGGTCGGCCTGGCCGACACCGCCGTCCGCTTCTTCACCGCCCAACAGGTAAGCCTGTTCGGCAGGGCGGCCGACGTCCACTTGAAACGCCTGGTCGCCGTGGGCGGGGACGAGGCCTCGATGGAAGGCTTCATCCTCCGTGTCAGGCCTGCCGGCGGCCGTTTCCCCCTCACCGAGTTCGAGTTCGCGGGCCGCCCCTACTACCCCTCCATCCCCCAGAACCCGGCCCTCTGGGACGGCTCGCTCCCCTTCTCCGGCAACCTCGAACCTTTCCGCCTCGCCTCGGGCGAGTGCTTCCTCCTCTCCGACGACCGCGCCGTCCGCTCCGACTCCCGCTCCTGGGGCCCGGTCTCCGCCCGTTCGATCGTCGGCAGGCCGGTCTTCCGCTTCTGGCCGCCCTCGAGGATAGGGCTGCCATGAAAAGAGGAAGAGGGAATGCGGGGGGCCAAGCCCCCCTTCACTCCATCCCCACTACCGTGGGTATTCCGTTACCCCCCGAGCGGGGGCACCGCCCCCGCAACGCCCCCGCTTTTCCCCCATGACAATCCCGGCAATCGGGATTCCCGTCGCCTCCCTGTACCTGCACGTTCCCTTCTGTTCGGACATCTGCGACTACTGCGATTTTTTTTCCCTCAAGACCGACGGGGATTCGGGACGCTCGATGGATCTTTTCGTCAAGGCACTTCTGGAGGACGTGGCCTTTCAGCTGGAGCTTTTCGGGGTGCGCAGGGTGCCCAGCGTCTACCTCGGGGGCGGCACTCCCTCGACCCTGGGCCCGGACCGCATAACCCGGCTCCTTGACGGCCTTTCCCG
>WQZW01000245.1 GCA_009780545.1 Treponema sp. | reverse complement strand
TGGGGACACTGCTCATGCTTTCCGGCCTTGCCTACGACTCGCCGGCGGGCCGCGCCTTCGCCGCCTGCGTCTCCGCCCTGCTTTCGGGGGAATCCTACGCCCATTCGGCGCGGATGGCCGCCGCTCTCGGCCCCTTCGACAGGTACGGCGAGAACCGGGAACCCATGCTCCGGGTGATCCGCAACCACCGGCGGGCCGCCCATGCCGCAGCCGACTCGGAGTACGAGGGACTCTCCACGATTCCCCATGGGATTCAGGCGGATTGTTGTCCCGAGTACCTGCTGAGGGAGGCGCGGGCCGCCTGGGATCGCGCCCTGGAACTGGGGGAGCGGCATGGATTCAGGAACGCCCAGGTGACGGCCGTCGCCCCCACAGGAACCATCGGCCTGCTGATGGACTGCGACACCACCGGGGTGGAGCCGGATTACGCCCTGGTGAAGTTCAAGAAGCTGGCAGGCGGCGGCTACTTCAAGATCATCAACCGCTCGGTTCCCGCCGCCCTCGCCGTCCTGGGCTACCCGGAGGCCGAGGCGGCCGGAATCGTGGCCTACGCAACCGGACACGGCACCCTTTCCGGGGCACCCTGCGTCAACCCGGAAACCCTGCTGGCCAAGGGCTTCACCATGGAAGCCGTTGCCGCCGCCGAGGAGGCGGTGAAAAGCGCCGTGGGCCTGGAAGGGGTTTTCAATCCCTGGATATTGGGGAAGGATTTCGTCGAGGGCGAGCTGGGAATCCCCGAGTTTACCTCGTCGCTGCCCGGTTTCAGCCTGCTGCGGCACCTGGGATTCGGCGAGGAGGAGATCGCCGCCGCCGAACGGCATGCCTGCGGGACCATGGGCCTTGAGGGAGCGCCCGGCCTCAAACCGGAACACCTCGCCGTCTTCGACACGGCGACTCCTTCCGGCAAAAACGGAAAGCGGTGCATCCCCTGGCAGGCCCACGTCGCGATGATGGCCGCCGTGCAGCCCTTTATCTCCGGCGCGATCTCCAAGACGATCAACATGCCCAACTCGGCCGGTTACACCGACGTGGGCGGGGCGTACATGCTATCCTGGAGGAGCGCCCTGAAGGCCGTGGCCCTGTACCGCGACGGCTCCAAGCTCTCCCAGCCGCTTTCCTCCTTCGCCCCCGGAACCGATCCCCTGGCGGACACGATCCTCAAGGTGCAGGAACGTCTCCCCGCTTCCGGGAATTCGCTCCCGGCCGTCCCCGGCGACGCGACGCGGGGAATCAGGCGGCCGCTGCCCAACCGTCGGCCCGGCTACACGCAGAAGATCAGGATCGGGGGCCACTCCCTGTACATCCGCACCGGCGAGTACGAGGACGGAAGCCTCGGCGAGATCTTCCTGGACATGCACCGCGAGGGGGCGGCCTTCCGGGGCCTGCTCCACTGTTTCGCCATGACGGTCTCCCTGGGCCTGCAGTACGGCGTTCCCCTGGAGGAATACGTGGACGCATTCACCTTCAGCAAGTTCGAGCCGAACGGGATGGTCAAAGGCCATGACTACATCAAGATAGCCACCAGCGTCATCGACACGATCTTCCGCGACCTGGGGATCAGCTACCTGAAGCGGCAGGACCTGGGCCAGGTAAAGCCGGAGGAACTGATCTCCACGGCGACCGCCGGCGAGATAGTCGGCGTTACGGACACGGCTGCCCTTCCCCAGGCGATGGAAAGCTCCGGTTTCCGCCCCGCCGGGACCTCCGGGTCGGCCCCCGCGGATGACGAACGCTCCCGAATCGCCGAGGCCCGCATCAAAGGCTACGAGGGCGACCCCTGCCCGTCATGCGGATCCTTCACCCTGGTCCGCAACGGGACATGTATGAAATGCAACACCTGCGGAGGAACCACGGGGTGCTCCTGAGCCGGTCCGATCGGCGAAGCAGATCGGACTCGGGAGTCCCATGTCCGGGCCTTATCTGCCTTGCACGGAAACCGGATTTCGGGGAATTGGTTCCGGAGGCAAACCCTGAGCAACCAAGGTTTTGCGGAAACCAAAAAATCCCGTAGCCGATAGAAGCCGCCGGTTTACCGGCGGGGTGGAGCTTTGCCCCGCAAAGCTCCGAGTCCAATCGGCCAAGGATGCTTGCATCCTCGGCCGATTGGACCGTCATCCATCCGGTAAATGCGTGGAGTTTCGGCCATGCCGAAACTCCTTAGCCCGACCTGCCATTGCAGGTCGGGCCCTCGTCTTTACTATTTCCCCCGCCTTCTTTACTATGGAAGCTACAGGAGACCGTGTATGGCGAAGAACTTGAAGGGGCCGGAGTATCCGTTTGCCGCAATCGAGGCGAAATGGCAGGCTTACTGGGATGAACGGAAGACTTTCAGGGTCGTCGAGGACGGGGCCTTTCCCAAGGAAAAACGGCGGTACGTGCTGGACATGTTCCCCTACCCTTCGGCCCAGGGTTTGCACGTGGGGCACCCCGAGGGCTACACGGCAACGGACATACACTGCCGCTACCTGCGCTCCCGGGGGTTCAACGTACTGCATCCCATGGGATTCGACGCCTTCGGGCTTCCGGCGGAGAACTACGCCATCAAGACCGGCACGCATCCGGCTTTGACCACGGCGGAAAACATCGCACACTTCCGAAAGCAGATCAAGGCCCTGGGCTTTTCCTACGACTGGGATCGGGAGGTCGCCACCTCGTCGCCGGAATACTACCGCTGGACCCAGTGGATCTTCCTGCAACTTTTCCGCAAAGGGCTTGCCTACGAGGCGGACAGTCCCATCAACTGGTGTCCCTCCTGCAAGACCGGCCTGGCAAACGAGGAGGTCAAGGACGGATCCTGCGACCGTTGCGGCACCCGGGTTACCCGAAAACGCATCCGGCAGTGGATGCTGCGGATCACCGCCTACGCCGAACGGCTCCTGGCCGACCTGGACGCCCTGGACTGGCCGGAACCGATCAAGCTGATGCAGCGGAACTGGATCGGCAAAAGCGAGGGGGCGAACGTCCGCTTCGGGATTGCCGATTCGACTTCCTTTATCGAGGTCTACACCACCCGGCCGGACACGATCTTCGGGGCAACCTACCTGGTACTCGCCCCGGAACATCCCCTGGTGGACGGAATTACGACCGAGGACCGGAAGGCCGCGGTCGCGGAATACGTCGATGCGGCGGCCCGGAAGAGCGACCTGGAGCGCACCGACCTTGCCAAGGAAAAGACCGGCACATGGACCGGGGCATACGCAAAAAACCCGGCGAACGGCGCGAAGATCCCGATATGGATCGCCGACTACGTCCTTGCGTCCTACGGGACCGGGGCGATAATGGCCGTTCCGGGCCACGACGGCCGGGACTGGGACTTCGCCAAGGCCCAC
>WQZW01000244.1 GCA_009780545.1 Treponema sp. | reverse complement strand
GGCCTTTGTCGATGGCGGCTACTTGCATCCCTATAGTTACATCGCCGGCGAAAACATCTACGGCGATGGCCGGGTGGATTGCCTGTACTACGTTCGGCCGGCAAGGATTGTCTGAACTGCCTGGAAGAATAGGCTTGGAGATGGGTTGTTCCACGTGAAACAATCCTTGTCGGCAAGGCGAAACAGGCGAGTTGGATAATCCTGAACAGTAGCGGCGTGTCCAAGTTCTGCCTTTGCAGGAGGGAGGATTGTTTCACGGGAAACATTGGTCTGCCAGGCTGTGGGGAATAGGCCAGCCACTTATTTCCAAACAATACCAGCGTGGAGATTTGCCATGCAAATCTCCTGAATCCATCCTTCGCAGAAGGATGGATCGCCCTCCTTGACACTTCCACCCCAATATGCTACCATACTTCAACGGACGATTAACTCAGCGGGAGAGTGCTACCTTCACACGGTAGAAGTCACTGGTTCAAATCCAGTATCGTCCAAGGTCGGGAGAGATGCGAGAGCGGTTGAATCGGGCGGTCTCGAAAACCGTTGAGCCCTTGCGGGTTCCGGGGGTTCGAATCCCCCTCTCTCCGAAGCGGCGTTAGCCGTTGTGTGTTGACCTGGAGAGATGTCCGAGTGGTCGAAGGTGCACGATTGGAAGTCGTGTGTGCCCGAGAGGGTACCGAGGGTTCAAATCCCTCTCTCTCCGTTTCCCCCATCACAGACTCACCATCCAACCTTATTCCCCCGCAAAGACAACTTCCGCCGTCGGTAGGTTCACCGATTTCAGCACCAGACAGAGCTCGTCGTTGGGATTGAGGTCCCTGCGGACGGAGACCTGGGTTTCCAGGGCAAGGGCGGGGATCGAGACCAGCCAGCGGGCGGCCTTTTTTTCCAGGGCAACGGCCTGCCAGGATAAATCTTTCTTGTCGGCAAGGTACACGGCCAACCAGTGGGCCCGGGAACTGCGTTCGGCCTGGACCGTGGCCTGGGCCGCAGCTTCGCCAGCAAAGACTCGGGCGGCAAGTTCGTCTACAGGAAGCGGCGGCAAACCCTTGAGAGCGGCCCGAATCTGGATGTGGCCCAGAAGATCGGTATACCGGCGCAGGGGGCTGGTTACCTGGGTGTAGATGTCCAGGCCCAGGCCGAAGTGCAGGCCCGGCTTGGTCGAAAGCGCTCTCGACCGCATGCAGCGGCGAAGCTGGTAGGAGCCGGCAAGGCCCGGTAGCACCTTTCCGGGAAGGTCGGCGACTTCCTGTGTAACGTACGGCAGGGGAATCCCCCGTTGGGTGGCCCAAAGTCCTGCTGCCTCGCCTGCCAGCAGCATGCATTCCCGCACCAGAACGGCCGAACGTAATTGTTCGATGGGTTCGATCCTCACCTCGCCGGCTTCGACGGACATGTGGGTTTCCGGCATCTGGATGTGTACCGCTCCGGAGAGGGTTCGGCGGTCCAGGTTGCGTTCGGCGAGAAGGGCAAGGGCCGTTAGGACTTCGGCGGCCGGATCGTTGCCTTCGGTAATCAGGCGGTCGGCGGCCTCGTAGGTGATTCGGGAGACCTTCACTATGGAAGGAAAAATCTCGGTATCGGCAATTTTGCCTGAGGCATCGAGGGCGATCTTGAACGTAAGCGCCGGGGAGGTTTCGGCAAGGCCCAGGGCGAAAAGGGGAAGCGTCTCCTCGGCAAGCATTCGGAAGCTGCCTTCCGGGACGTACAGGGTCGCACCCCGGTCCCTGGCCTCACGTTCGCAAGGACTGTCCGCCGTAATCGAGGAGGCGGGATCGGCAACGTGGACGTACAGTATCTGCCGGTCGCCGTCGGTTTCCAGGGAAAGGGCATCGTCGGGATCGTGGCTCCAGGGACTGTCGATGGCAAAGGCCGGAAGTCGGCAAAGGTCGACCCGGCTTTCGTCCACAGGCGGCGGCGGGGGAACTTGTCTGGCCTGAACCGTCGAAACCCCGAATCGGGCAGGCCAGGGGTTGACCGTCGCCGACCAGAAACCGCTTTCCAGAAGCAACGCATGGGCGGCTTCCGGGGTTTCCCCAAGGCCGAGGTCCTTCATGGTGCGGCTTTTGGGTGACTTCCCGTAGGCGAGGGCTTCGATGTCCTGAATGAAACGCCGGTCGTCGGTGGTTCCGTCGGATGAAAGTTCCGGAGCCCGCTTGCGGAGCCTTTCCAGGAACTGCGAGCGCTCGGTCTCTTCCCGCTGTTTGCCGGCCCGTTTGGCCCGTTCCGCCTCGACCTGATCCTTCTGCCGGGGACGTATTTCGCCGATCGTGCCGGAAAAGTAAAGGCCGTCCAGAAGCAGCCTGAAGGTGTTCCATGCGGAAACCGGGGTAAAATTCCCGTAGACCAGCTCGGCCAGTTCGCTCAGGCTGACCGGGTTGCCCCCGTCGGCCAGGAGCAGCTCCCAGGCCTCGCCAATCGCCGGCCCGTCATCCGGGCTCCCGGTTTCGTCCAGGCCCTGGAAGTTGGCCGTCTGCCCTGGATGCAGCACCTCGAAGTCCTTCTCCCGCACCTTGACCTGCTCTCCGCCGGCCAGCGCGATAACCACCTTGTCCCCGGTCTGTTCCTTGACCAGTGCGGCCCTGTTTCGGTAAACCACCAACGCATGTGTCCCAACCATAGGGCATTGTCTCACATGCCTTGGCCTTTTGTCAGTGTGTCCATTGTCCGCAGGATGGTGGACACAGTTACTGCGGGGCGTTGCGGGGCAGGGCCCCGCTCGGGGGGTAGCCCGAGACTTGCTACGCAAGGCTCGGGCTCAGGGGGGCTTGGCCCCCCTCCTATGTAATGAATTGAGCTCCGTGTGACGGTTAAGAATGTTTTGACTTGGGTCTTTTTTTTCATTATTTTTTGTTAAGCCGAACGAAAGAGTTGTCGATAATAAACCGATGGGAGGCTATATGGCAGTTGGAACTATAGTTTACAGGACTTTTCACGGGGCGGCTTTGTCTTCCGGGAGGACGGGGGGGCGGAGGATGTCGTTGCCGGTTTCGTCCTCGGCGTACCTGTATTCACATTTTAAGAATGTTTACGGGACGCTGGCACCCAAGGGCGAAAGCGGGGTGAGCATCAGCAGCCTGAAGATCATCGACGTGCTTATCGAGCAGGTTCAGCGGTTGGACGGAAAGCCGGCCGGGACCGGGGCGGGAAAGCCGACCGTCGTAAAATCACGGTCCGGCAAGGCGGCACCTTCGGCCAAAACTTTTACCTACGAGGATTCTCGGGTCAACAGTTTACTGGAACGGTACTCGCAGCTTCGGACGGCTCCGGCCAAACCGGCGAATCTCTTTGCCGGACCTTCGCTTACCGCCGGAATGCTGTTCGGTATCGCCGCCTAG
>WQZW01000243.1 GCA_009780545.1 Treponema sp. | reverse complement strand
TTGAGGCCGGCCGGGGCCCCGAACATCGGCATCTGGATCGCGGTTTTCGCACTGGCCTCGGTCGTTCCGGTCCTCAGGTTGCCGGCAGCCTTCCTGGCCTCATCCGGGGATTCCCCGGTGCGCCCGGTTGCGGGAACCGGCCCCTCGAAAAAAACCGGCAGGGCTTCGGTGCCGGTTCTTTCCGCCTACGTTTTGGGAGGCCTGGCCATGGCCTTCGTCAACTCCTTCTCGATGGCCGCCCTGTACGGCTACTTCCCCCTGTACCTTACCGAGGTGCTGCGCTGGGACGTGGTCGGCCTGAGCTTCGCCATCGGCACGGCCTCGGAGCTTCCGGTGATCTTCCTTTCGTCCCTGTTGATCTACCGTTTCGGGCCGCTGCCGCTTTTGGCCGTTTCCACCCTGGGCGTGGCGGCAAGGCTTGCGATCTGGGCCTTCCTGCCCTTCAAGCCGCTGCTCCTGGCCTCGCACCTGCTGCATGCCCTCTGTTTCGGCACCTTCTTCCCGGCTTTCGTCCACTTCGCCGCCGGAATCTTTCCGCCCGAAAGCCGGGGCAGGGGCATGTCGCTGTTCGTGGCGGCCGGAATCGGCCTGCCTTCGCTTCTGGGAACCTTTGTCGGGGGAATCGTCCTTGAGGGCAGACCGGGAGCGGCCGGTTTCGGCCTGCTCTTCGCCCTGTATTCCGGAATCGCCGCCCTGGGGCCGCTGGTCTACGGGGCGATGCGGCTTCGGGGAAAGGCCGGCCCGGCGGGGAAGTAGGCGGTCCGTCCGTCCGTTACTCGAAGTGATTTGCCCGGTTATTCCCGGCAGCGGGATTCGGAGGCTTTTTCCTTGGAATTCCCGGGGAGAAAGGCCGTGCGCAGGAGCTTCCTGCAGGCATCCTTACAGGGGCATTTTTTGCAGGGAAGCAGATATTCCTGGGGTATCTTCTTGATGGTCCTGGCAAGGCAGGTTTCCAATTCGAACTTCATCGTTCGGCCTTCGGGCCCAAACGTTCCCCGATCTTCCTGATGATGGTCTTGTCGACCTTGTTCTGCCCGAACCTGTTGACGGTCTCCACGTACTTCCGCATGCTGTCGTTGTCATGTTCTATCGAAAGAAAAACCCTTTCCTCAATATCCTTCATAAAGTTGCCTACCACCTCTTCGGCGTATTCCTCGACCTTCATGCTGCCTCCTCGGCCCTTCGGCCAAAACCGGGTTCGTTCGCATTTCCCGGACAGCAGTACCGTAATCCATAACCCGACGGAATCCTTCCTCGTCTCCTATGGCTGTAACAAACGGAAGATTCCAAGGATACTTCAAAACTTCCGTTTTCGTAAGTTTATCCCGGTATTTTCGGTTACGGAGGAGAAAACTACAATTTGCTCATTATTTTATTTACAATAGTGCAATATTGCCCTATTGTTGGTGAGTAAGAAGGCTACCTTTTCCCGTTTTGGAGGTAGAATTTTGCATGGACTTTTGGGCCCGGCTGAAGGGCGAGATCAAGGCAAAGAACACTTCGCAGGAATGGATCGCCGGAAAGGTGGGCGTTCCCTTCGGCACCTTCAGGAAGTGGATGACCCGCAAGACCTACCCGAACGTGAAGACGGGGGTGGAGATGGCGCAAATCCTGGACACCTCGGTCGAATACCTGGTGACAGGGATGGAGGGCGACGCCCTTACCGAGGACGAACGCCGGCTGCTGCGGGCGTACCGAAAGCTCGGCGCCCACGACAGGCACAACACGCTGCTGGCCGTTCTTGCCTGGGCGGGCAAGAACGGGCCGGACCCGGAAGACGGCGGTCCGGGCGGCAAAACGGAGCCCGCCGGCTAGGAAGGCCCGCCGAAAACTTCCCGTATCCTGGTATTTATCGCCCGGTTCACGTCCTCCCGACCGAACTCGTTCACCTTGACCAGGTACTTCCTCATCTCGTCCTCGTCAAGTTCGATGTACAGATAGACGTGCTCGGCGATGTCCCCGATGAAATTGTCCACCAATTCTTCCGCATACTGATTCAGACCCATAACCGTCCCCCCTTACCTCCGAACGCAGGACCGACGAACCCCGGACGTCGGTTCCCTTTATGGATGTATTCTACCCTGCCGATATTTCGTCAAGGTAAAATTCCATACGGAATTTTGCATGCATTCGATGAAAATTCCGCAACTTCCGAATACACTCTACATGTAGCTTTCATTTTCACATTCTATCAGATGTTTGCAAAAAGATAAGGCATAAACATCATCGTAGATAGCAGGAGGTAGTATGATAGGCAAGGAACTTAGGGCCGTTTTTGGAAAAAATGTCAAATTTTACCGCAGCCGCCGCAGTTGGTCCCAGGCGGACCTGGCCGAATACGCCAATATCTCCACGAACTTCATCGGGGATATCGAAAGGGGGAAGAAATGGCCTCACCCCGACACCCTGACACGGCTGGCCGAGGCCCTGGACATCAAGGTTTTCGAGCTGTTCATCGAGTCCGGCGACATGGCGGTGAACAAAAAAACGCAGGCCATGATGAACCGTTTCGTAAAGGACGTGTCGCTCACGATAAACAAATCCCTGTCGCTTTCGTTGAACCAGTCCATCGAGCACGTGCGAAAACAGTACGACCTTGTCGAGAAACCCTGAACGGCCGGCCTTATCCCGGGGAAAAAAGGGCCCGCACCTTCCCGGCCCTGTCCACGCCCCAGAAGCTCGCCTCCGGCAGGGGGCCGATCCCGGATTCAAGGAGGGCGAAGGTCGAGCCGACGACGCTGCGGGGATTGCCTATGCTGCCGGGATTCACGAGGAGGATTTCGCCCTCCTTCTTGAGGAAGGGGACATGGCTGTGACCGAAGAGGGCAAGGGCCGCACCCCGGTTCCCGGCCGCGGCGAGCAGCGATTCGGTCCCCCGATAACGGTGCCCGTGGCAGATGAAGACCTGAAGCCCGGCGAAGGGAAAGACCGCGGCCTCCGGTTCGCGCCGGCCGAAGTCGTTGTTGCCCCGCACCCTGTGCCACCTGCCGGAAAAACCGCTCCGGGCCAGCGCCCCGTCCAGCTCGGAAAGTCCGTCCCCGAGGAAGGCCCCGCAGCCTATGCCCCCGGCCGCGGCCCATTCCAGCACCGCCGCCAGCCTTCCGGTCTCGCCGTGGACGTCCGAAAGCACCAAAAGTTTCTCTCCCATCGCCGCATCCTACCGGAAAAGGCCGGCGGGGCCAAGGCGATCCAATCCGACTCCACGGGAATCAATTTTGAAAGAAGAAACAACCACGGAGTTGCACGGGAACTGGCGAAAGCACCGCAAAGCGGTGTGGATGTGAGAAGACGCATCGTTCCAGCGCAAGAAACGGCGCAAACGAGCAGGAATGCGACACGGCTTTAGCCGTGGCAGTGCG
>WQZW01000242.1 GCA_009780545.1 Treponema sp. | reverse complement strand
GTATTCCCGCAGCTTGTCCAGCCTTTCCGCATGCTTCGGTATGTCGTTCAGGTGCGGCTTTGACTTTACCTCCACGGCCATTATGCTCCGGTCGTTGAGCAACAGCAGGTCGATTTCCGCTAGCCATCGCTTGCCTTCCTTTATCCGCAGGCCCCTGCTGACAAGCTGGAAGTCCAGGCCGATCTCCCGAAACCGGTCCTCGATTCCCGGAGCCACCAGATGTTCGACGATCTCGCCCAAGCTGTTGGTCACCCTCCCCACTTCTTCCTTCAGCCGGTGCATGCTCAGGTCGGACCTTTCCGTCATCTCCGCCCACTTCCGGTCCTGTTCCGCCCGTTTCCGGTCCAGTTCTGCCTGTCTCCGGTCCCATTCGGCCCTGCTTTCGGCGGCCTTTTTCTCGTTCTCGCGGAACAGCTCCCAGACCATTCTTGGAGTTGCACCTTTCCTTCGATAGCTTCTTCTTTCCGTCATAGCTTTTCCCTTCTTGCTTGAACCAATATACCTTTGGACGCCGGTGCCGTCAATATTGACATCCGGCCTACCATGATAATGGTGCGGAATCGCGATTTGCTTTATTCCCGGTGGGTAAGTTCCTTGGATTATTGGTTGGGAAAGCAAAATAACGGGACTTTGTCGGATTGGAGCGGAGGACCTGCCAACCAATGCGGGGCGTTGCGGGGTGGAACCCCGCTCTGGGGGTAGCCCGAGACTTGCTACGCAAGGCTCGGGCTCAGGGGGGCTTGGCCCCCCATCCTAATTCTTCCTTCTTGCTGCCTTGCTAAACCCCGGCCGGAATCCCGTACAGGTCCCGGTACTTTGCCTCGACGTACTCCAGGAACGGTTCGGCACGGAGTTCGAGGCCGCAGACTTCATGGAGCAGGCGGGCCGGTTCGAGGCGGGCTCCCCAGCGGCAGATGTTGTCGTCGATCCAGCTTCGCAGGGGACCAAAGTCGCCCTGGATGATGCGGGTGTCGAAATCGGGGATGTCCTCGCGGATCCTTCTCCAGAAGTGCAGGCCGTAGAGGTTGCCCAACAGGTAGCTGGGGAAGTAGCCGAAAGCGCCCATCGACCAGTGCACGTCCTGCAATACGCCGTCGGCATCGCTGCGGGGGCCGGCCGGGTCGATTTCGATCCCGAAGTACTCGCGCATTTTCTCCCGCCAGATCTCCGGCAACTTTTCCGGGTCGATCTCGCCGGAAATCATTCCCTGTTCCAGCTCGAAGCGGAGGATGACATGCAGGCCGTAGCTTACCTCGTCGGCATCGACCCTGATCAGCGAGGGCTTGACCTCGTTCACCGCACGGTAGAATTCCGGCAGCTCGACCTTGCCCAGTTGTTCCGGAAAGGCCGACTTGAGCCCGGGGAACTTGTTTTTCCAGAAGGGAAGGCCGCGGCCGATGACGTTTTCCCAAAGCCGGGACTGCGATTCGTGAATGCCCATCGAGGCGCCGTCGGCAAGGCTGGTTCCCCGCAGCTCTTCCGGAAAGCCCATCTCGTAAATGGCGTGCCCGGCTTCGTGGATCACCGAGAAAAGGCCGGAGAGGAGATTTTTGGGGAAGTAGCGGGTGGTGATCCGCACGTCGTCCGGGCCGAGGCTGATGGTGAAGGGATGGGCGCTGAGGTCCAGCCGGCCGCGTTTGGTGCTGAACATGATCGCATCGAGAACGCTGTCGGAAAATTCCCGCTGTTTCTCGACGGGGAATTCCCGGTCGAGGAACGAAGTGTCCGGCCGTTCCCGTTTGCCGATTTCCTTGACCAGGGCCGAAAGCCGCTCCCGCAAAACGGCGAACAGCGGGGTGATTTGGGCGACGCCCATTCCCGGTTCGTACATGTCCAGCAGCCCGTCGTACAGGCTCTTCCCTTCGGAACCGAATCCCCAGTACGCCGCCCGCTTGCGTTCGGTGTCGATCATCGTCCGCAGGTGGGGCAGGAACGCCTTGAAGTCGTTTGCCTTGCGTGCCGCCGCCCAAGCCGCCTGGGAAAACCCCCGAGCCTTGGCCGCCTCGCCGACGAATTCCGCCGGCAGCAGAATCGCCCGGTCGTAGTTCCGCCGCAAGACACGGACAAAGTCCCGATCCCGGGCCGGCAGTTCCTCGTCCCCTCCCGGCTCCTCCTCGGTCGAACCGAGTTCGGCCAGCAGCCGCCCGTTTTCCGGGTCGGCGAGCCTGGCATGGGCCAGCCCCTCGATCAGGGCCAACTGTTCCGACCGCTCCTTGATGCCCTCAGGCGGCATGTAGGTTTCCATGTCCCACTGAAGCGTGGCCACGATCTTCCCCAGCCGACAGTATTCCCTGTTGGCCGCCCGAATCTTCTCAAGGTTTTCAGTTAGTTTCATACCGCTATTGTACACCGCGTTTTTGTTTGGTGCCAGAGGAACGTTGGGAACGGGGAAAAGATGCCTTTGATAGACTGGTGGAGTTTTGCCTTGCAAAACTCCGAATCCAATCCGACGAAGCCGGATTGGATCGGTTGCCGATGGCCGAAACGCCGGATGCGTCTCGACCATCGGCAACCTAGGCCTTGGCCTTACGGAAAAACCGGTGGGGCGAAGGCCTAAGGCCGATTAACTGCCTTATTGGTCGCTCACGATGGGCCGCCACTTCTCCCCGACCGCTATTGCCGTGGGCCTGGATTTGTCGACCTTCGTGCCGTCCCCGAGCTGTCCTTGCTTGTTACTTCCCCAGGCCCACAGCGAGCCGTCGGGCTTGATCCCCACCGTGTGCCAGGAGCCTGCGGACACGGAAGTCCACGTTTGCCCGAACGCTGTCGCCACGGGTTCATACCAGCCGCTCGTCGTGCCGTCCCCAAACTGCCCTGTGCTGTTACTTCCCCAGGCCCACAGCGAGCCGTCGGGCTTGATCCCCATCGTGTGCCCGCCGCCCGCGGACACGGAAACCCACCGTTGCCCGGCCGCTATCGCCGTGGGGGTATTTTTGATGGTTCCAGCACCGTGCGCGCCGTTCCCGAGCTGCCCGTAGTTGTTGTTTCCCCAGGCCCACAGCGAGCCGTCGGTCTTGATCCCCATCGTGTGGCTCCCGCCCGCGGACACGGAAACCCACCGTTGCCCGACCGCTATCGCCGTGGGGGTATTTTTGTTGGCTCCACTACCGCTCGCGCCGTTCCCGAGCTGCCCGTAGAGGTTGTACCCCCATGCCCACAGCGAGCCGTCGGCCTTGATCCCCACCGTGTGGCTCACGCCGCTGCTCCCGCCTGCGGAATGGCCGGAGCTGGGCAGTATGTCGAGCGTCCTTTGGGCGGTGATTCCCGAATGTCCCTGTACGGTAACGGTTACCGTGATTTTGCCTGGTTCGGCATTCGGGGCCACCTTGAGGATGTTGCCGTCAAAGTTCGCCTTGGCGTTGCCGGTAACG
>WQZW01000241.1 GCA_009780545.1 Treponema sp. | reverse complement strand
TGATTCGCGCCGGAATGGAAAAGGTAATTCTGCCGGAGGACAACCGTGGCAACTGGGAGGAGCTTGATGCGGACGTGCGAGGAGCGGTTTCGGTTGAGTTCGTGGATCGGGCGGTGGCGGCATTTACGCTTCTTTTCGGCGAGGAGATTCTTCGGGGGGCTGGGTAGCGGGGGGTTCTTGTTAATCCGCCATCAGCAGCAAACAAACCAAAGGCAAGGGAACAACAACCGCCGTCCCCTTGCCCGGTCAACCACTAATCATCCACCTCAAGGTCGGCGGTAATATCCATATCCAGCGTCGCACTGGCGGCGGCCTCGGCTATGGCAAGTGCCTCCAGCCTTCGCTGTTCAAGAATATCGTTCATCTGCTTGTCCAGATCCTGGCTGTCCTCGTCGTAGAGCTTTACGTCACGGTACCGCTTCATCCCGGTGCCGGCCGGTATCGGATGCCCGATAATGATGTTTTCCTTCAGGCCACGCAGATAGTCCGAGCTGCCGGCTATGGCCGCGTTCGTAAGTACACGGGTGGTCTCCTGAAAGCTGGCCGCCGAAAGGAACGAGTCGATGTTGAGCGAGGCCTTGGTTATGCCCTGGAAAACAGGATGGGCAATGGCGGGCTGTCCACCCTCCCCTATCACCCTCTTGTTTTCGTCGTGGAACTTGTACTTGTCCACAAGCTGGTCGTAGATAAACCGGGTGTCGCCAACCGAGCGGATTACGACCTTCCGCATCATCTGCCGTATGATCACGCCGATGTGCTTGTCGTTAATCGAAACTCCCTGCAGACGGTAGACTTCCTGTATCTCCCTCATAAGATACCTCTGAAGCTCGCTTTCCCCCAGTATGCTGAGCACGTCATGCGGATCAACCTTGCCGTCGCAGAGAGGCTCGCCCGCCTCCACCGTGTCTCCGTCCCGCACAAGAAGCCGTTTCGCCATTGGAATTGAATGCACGAACTCGTGACCATACTCGTCCTGAACCATGACCTTCCGCTTCCCCTTTGCAATCCCCTGAAAGAACACGGTCCCGGAAACCTTGGCAAGTTCCGCCGGGCCTCTGGGCTTGCGGGCCTCGAAAAGCTCGCTAACCCGTGGAAGACCGGAGGTAATGTCCATCGCACGGGCCGACTCCTTCAGTATCTTCGCTATGGTTCGCCCGGCCCTAATTCTGTCGCCGTTCTCGACCTGCAAAATGGCCCCGCCCGGAAGGTGGTACGACGCAACCTCGTCGCCGTTCTCGTCCACAATCAGGATTCGCGGCTGTTTGTTCTCAAGCTGAACGTCGGTGATACGCCTTTCGATGTTTCCGGTTTCCTCGTCCACTTCCTCCCTCAGGGTCGTACCAAGGATGATGTCCTCGTACTTGACCACGCCGCCCTTCTCGGCGATGATCGGGTCGGAAAACGGGTCGAAGGTCGCAATCGTCTTTTCCTTCTCGATTACCGTTCCCTTCTTTACCACAAAATCGGAACCGTTTCGTATTTCAATCTTCTGATCCTGGCCTATCAGGTAAAGCGTGCTTGAGCCGTCATTCGGATCCTCAAGTATCATCGCGTAGGCAATCTCCTGCGAGACGATTTCATCCTTGCCCCGCCTGATAATCGGATCGCCCCGAACTATCCGCTTCCCGTTCTCGACGAGAAGGGAATCCCCCTTCTGCAATTTATGCTCGGCCATCACCTTGCTTACGGTAACAAAGCCCTTGCGGGTGAAAACACGTCTCCCGTCCTCAAGGTCGAGATATGTTCCCACGATGTCGCGAACGTAGACCGGATACTTTAGGGAGATGCGGTTTTCCTCGCTCATCTTCGTTGCGGTACCGCCGATGTGGAAGGTTCGCATGGTAAGCTGGGTTCCCGGCTGCCCGATTGACTGAGCCGCAATCGTCCCGACCGCCTCGCCTATCTCCACCGCACGGTTGGTCGCGAGGTTTCGCCCGTAGCACTTTCGGCACACGCCGTGCTTCGCCTCGCAGGTAAGAACCGTCCTTATCCTCACGGTCTCGATGCCGGCGGCGTCGATTTTGTCGGCGGCTTCCCTGGTAATCTCCTCGTTCATGTCGATGATGGTTTCGCCGGTGATTGGGTGCTTCACACCTTCCAGCGTGTACCTTCCCACGATGAGGTCGCCCAGCGGCTCGATTATGTCCTCTCCGTCCTTGACCGCAAAGTACGAGATACCGTTGATCGTACCGCAGTCGTCCTCGTTGACAACCACGTCCTGGGCGATGTCAACAAGTCGGCGTGTAAGGTAGCCGGCCTCGGCGGTTTTGAGAGCGGTATCGGCAAGACCCTTGCGCGCGCCGTTGGTCGAAATGAAAAACTCTATGACCGAAAGCCCTTCCTTAAAGTTGGAGCGAATCGGCAGCTCGATAATCTCGCCCGAAGGCTTGGCCATAAGACCCCGCATTCCGGCAAGCTGGCGAATCTGGTTTCGGCTTCCACGCGCCCCGGAGTTCGCCATCATGTAAATCGAGTTGAACCCGTCGCGGTCGGCCTCCAGCGTCTTCATCATCCTGTTGGTCAGATCCTCGTTGGTCTTGTTCCACACCTCGATTACCTGATTGTAACGCTCCTCCTGGGTCAAAAGGCCCTTTCGGTGAAGCCTCTGAATCTCCTGAACATCCTTGTTGGCCTTGTCGATCATCCCGGCCTTTTCCTTCGGAACAAGAATGTCGTCAATCCCAATTGTCGCACCAAAAACGGTCGAGTAACGGTAACCGGTGGCCTTGATTGCGTCCAGCATCTTCACCGTAATCCACGAGCCTTTCTCGTTGAAAACGTACTCGATGAGGGATCTCAGCTCCTTGTCCTTCAGCTCGTAGTTTACGAACGGAATCTCCGGCGGCATCTCCTCGTTGAAAACCAGCCTTCCGGCGGTTGTCTCTATCGTTCCGTCCGCGGCGGGCGACACCTCGACCCCAATCCTCTCCCAAACCGGGGATTTCACCGGCTTGACACGGATAACCGCCTCCCAGTCGAGCGAACGTGCCTCCACCGCCATGAGAGCTTCCTCGGCCGAGGAATAAAACGGCACCCTGTCCTTTGTTTCCGGCCTCGACGACCCGGGCCGTTTGGCGTTGGGCTTGATTCTGGTAAGAAAGTTAATCCCCAAAACCATGTCCTGGGACGGGAAGACAATCGTCTTTCCGTTCGCCGGGTTCAGCAGGTTTCGGGCGGAAAGCATCAGCGTCCAGCATTCCATCTGGGCCGCCTGCGTCAGCGGAACGTGAACCGCCATCTGGTCGCCGTCGAAGTCCGCGTTGAAGGCGTGGCAAACCAGCGGGTGCAGCTTTATGGCCTTTCCCTCCACCAGAACCGGCTCGAAAGCCTGAATGCCAAGGCGGTGCAGAGTCGGGGCGCGGTTCAGCAAAACCGGATGCTCCTTTACAACCTCGTCAAGCACGGCAAAAACCTC
>WQZW01000240.1 GCA_009780545.1 Treponema sp. | reverse complement strand
CGGCAATGTCGACGGCGACATGCACGCCCGCCTCTGTCCCCGCTGCGGCCGCAAGGAATTCCCCCGAATCACCCCGGCGGTAATAGTCCTGATCACCGACGATTCCGGCCGGATACTGCTGGCCCACAACCGCAAGTTCGGCCCCGGCATGTACAGCCTCCTTGCCGGTTTCGTCGAGGCCGGCGAAACCCCGGAACAGGCCGTCCTCCGCGAAACCGAGGAGGAAGTCGGCATCCGTGTCTCCGATATCCGCTACATCGCCTCAAGCCCCTGGCCCTTCCCCGCCTCCCTCATGCTCGGCTTCTCCGCCCGCCATGTGGCCGGCGAACTCCGCCCCGACGGCGTCGAGATCGAGGACGCGGCCTGGTACGATCGCCCGAACCTGCCGTTGATCCCGGCACCCGGATCGTTGTCGCGGGGATTGATCGATTATTGGCTGAAGGGAGAGGCCGATCCGTCGTCCGGGGGAGGACGGATTTGGAGGTAGTTTAATCCGCCGGGGCGAAATTTTGCCAAACGGAGACCGGCAAGGTTCGGCCGGTTGCGCCTTGGGTAAGTTCCTGCTACCTTTGAGGAACGCAAAGTTTAGTACGATCGGAGAACGGCGATTTAGTTAAGGAAGGGAAAAATGCCGACCAAGGAAAATTACACCGGCTTTAACGCCAAAAGCATTGACGGATGGGTGAATGAAGGCTGGGTTTGGGGCCGGCCGGTATCCGAGAAGGACTGCGCCGATGTCCGCGCGGGCCTTTGGGACGTGGTGCTCACGCCGACCAAGCCGGTTCCCAAGGATTGGTTCCCGCCTTTTCCCGGCACCAGGATTCTGGGCCTCGCCTCAGGCGGCGGCCAGCAGATGCCGGTTTTCGCGCTTCTGGGAGCGGCCTGCACGGTGATGGACCTTTCCGACCGGCAGCTTGAAAGCGAAAGGCTGGTGGCCCGGCGCGAGGGTTACGAAATCGACATCATGAAGGCGGATATGGCCGAACCGTTCCCCTTTGCCGCCGGCACTTTTGACCTTATCTTTCACCCGGTATCCAACTGCTTCGTCGAGGACGTCCATCATGTGTGGCGCGAATGCTTCCGGGTTTTGAAGCCGGGAGGGATTTTGCTCGCCGGCCTCGACAACGGCGTCAACTACCTTTTCGACGAATACTCACGGCCGCTTACCGTGGCGAATGCCCTTCCGTACAATCCCCTCAAAAATCCCGCCCTTTGGGAAAAGGCCGTTAAAAACGACGACGGCATTCAGTTCAGCCACACCTTCGACGAACAGATCGGCGGACAGCTGAAGGCGGGTTTCGTGATCACCGGCGCTTACGAGGACTTCAACGGCCCGGGCGACGGGGACGGGGATTCGGAGGACGCGCTGAACGCTTTCGGCGTTCCGACTTTTTGGGCGACGCGGGCTGTCGGTCGAATCGGCCATGGGCCGATTCGACTCGGAGATCAGTTCAAGCTGACATAGTCAGCTTGAACTGATCTCCACCCCGCCGGTTGTTCCAACCGGCGGCCTTCTCCGGCTTGGCGATCATCCGGCTCTCGCAACACCTCAGTCGTCGGGGTTTACTGTAGAGGCCAATTCCTCCCACTCCGCAATCTTCCCCGCAATCCCGGCAACGCACTCGTCCAGCTTCAGCTTCGTCGCCTTGGCCTTCTCCCCAACCGAATAAACCTCGGGGCGGGAAAGTTCGGCCTCCAGCCGGAGCTTCAGCGCTTCCAGTTCCTCGATGGCGGCCAGCAGTTCCGCCTCCCGCCGTTCCCGCCTCCGGGCCTCGGCCTGTCGGCGTTTGCTCTCGTTCCGGTGCTCAACGGCGTTCGTTGCCGGGCTTGGGGCCGCCATTTGCGGGGCTGCCGGGCCGCCTTGCGCGGCGGCTTCCTCGGGGCTTTCGGTCTTTTCCAGGTAGTAGGCGTAGTTGCCGTAGAAGAGGCGGGAACGGGGGGCCGGGACCGAGGAGAGTTCCAGGGTTTTGGTGGAAAGGGCTTCCATAAAGGCGCGGTCGTGGGAGACGAAAATGATCGTACCCTCGTACTTCAGCAGGGCCTGCAGGAGAACGTCCTTGGAGTGCAGGTCGAGGTGGTTGGTCGGCTCGTCCAGGATGAGGAGGTTGATCGGGCGGAGCAGCATGCGGAGCAGGGCAAGCCGGCTTTTCTCGCCGCCCGAAAGCACCGAAACCGGCTTGTAGATGTCGTCCCCGGCAAAGAGGAAGGCGGCCAGCATGTCCCGCACCTTGGGGATCAGGGCGGTCGGGGCACCGGACTCGATGAAGTCCAGTACCCCGGTTTCGCCCTGCAGTGCCTCGGCCGCATCCTGCGAGAAATAGCCGGGGAGAATGCCGGAACCGAAAGCGACCCGGCCCGAAAACTCCGTATCGCCGCCTGCCAGGATGCGCAGGAGCGTGGTCTTGCCGGCTCCGTTGGGACCGGCCACCACGAGCCGTTCCCCGGAATCCAGGCCGAGGTCCAGGCCGGAAAGCACCTGCCTGGCTCCGTACGTCTTGGAAAGTCCTTCGACCGTAAGGGCAACCCGGGGCGAACGGGGCGGCGGCGGAAAGTTGATGCTGATCCGCCTGAGATTGTCCGGGATTTCCACCCGTTCCATCTTCTCCAGCCGTTTGATCAGCTCCTGGGCGAAGGCCGCCTTGCTTGCCTTGTAGCGGAACCGGCGGATCAGGGCCTCGGTCTTGGCGATCTCCTCTTCCTGTTCGGCATGCCGCTTCAGGAGGCTTTCCAGTTCGGCCCGGCGGACGATCTCGTAGGCGCTGTAGTTGCCGGCATACCGCTTCAGGTTCCCCTGGAAAACCTCGTAGACCTCGTTCACCGTGACGTCCAGAAAGTAGCGGTCGTGCGAGACCAGCAGGCAGCCGCCGGGAAACTTGGCCAGCCACTGCCGCAACCAGTTCCTCGCCTCGATGTCCAGGTAGTTGGTCGGCTCGTCCAGAAGGAGGATGTCCGGGCTTTCCAGCAGGACCTTGGCCAGGGCGATCCGCATCTGCCAGCCGCCGGAGAACTCGCCGGTTTGGCGGTCCAGGTCGCCGGGGGAAAAGCCCAGGCCGGAAAGCACTCCGGCGATGACCGCTTCCCGTCGGTAAAAGCCTGAGTTCTCAACCTCTTCCTGCAGGGCATGGTGCCGTTCCAGCAGGACCCGCATCCTGCCTTCCTCGCCGCCCGGCTCGGCAAGCCTTGCCCCGATCTCTTCGGCCTCGGCAAGCAGCGCCCGCATCGGGGCAAAGGCGGTTTCGGCCTCGTCCCGCAACGTGCTTCCCCGGTGGACGATACCGGACTGGGGCAGGTAGGAGATGCGGGCCCCTTTCTGCACGGCCCGTTCCCCGGAATCCGCCGGAATGACCCCGGCAAGTATCTTCATCAGCGTGGATTTGCCGGAACCGTTCGCCCCGGCAAGGCAGGCGCGGGAACCGGAGGCAAGGCGGAGGCCGG
>WQZW01000239.1 GCA_009780545.1 Treponema sp. | reverse complement strand
CTCGGCGGCGGTTTTCTCCCCGATGCCCTTTACCCCCGGCACGTTGTCCGCCGCGTCCCCGCACAGGGAAAGCAGGTCGAGGATGCCCTCCGGCCCCACGCCCCATTCTTCCCGCACCCCGGCGGAGTCCACCAGTTCCCAGGCCGGGCCCGCGCCCCGGACGTTCTCGCCCTTGGCCGACTTCGCCGGGCGCAGGGCGTAGACCCCGTCCCCGACCAGTTGCAGCAGGTCCTTGTCCGCCGAGACGACGTAGCATTCCCGACCTTCGGCCTTGCACCTGACGGCCAGCGTGGCGATGACGTCGTCGGCCTCGTAGCCCTCGGCGCAGAGGCTGGCGACGTTCAGCGCGTCCAGGAATTCCCGCACCAGGGGCACCTGCTCGTGCAGCTCCTCCGGAGTTTTCTGCCGGGTTGCCTTGTATCGGTCGTAAAGCTTGTGCCTGAAGGTGGGCCCCCGGGGATCGAAGACGGCGGCCAGCAGCGGCGGCGGCTCCGGGGAGCGCCCTCCGGCAAGCGGGGCGCCCTCGTTGATCAGGGAGACGACGGTCCGGGCGAAGCCGAACAGGGCCGACACGTTCTTCCCCGCCCCGTTCCGGAGCGGCTTGGCGAGGAAGGCGAAATAGGACCGATAGATCAGCGCGTAGGCGTCGATAAGGTACAGCGGGGGTTTGGTTTCGGGCATGGGAGAAGCATAGCACCGATGGGCTCCTTAAGTCCACGGAGGGGCGTTCTGTTTGTTTGTGAGACCCGGCAGGGCTTTGGCCGCACATGCGGGGGCGTTACGGGGGCAGCGCCCCCGTTCGGGGGGTAGCCCGAGACTTGCTACGCAAGGCTCGGGCTCAGGGGGGCTTGGCCCCCCGCATTATTATTGACGAGGACAAATGCGTGGAACCTGCGTCGGCCTGCCAAAGACAGGCCGACGCAAGCTCCGGAGTCCGATCCGTCAAAAACGGATCGGACCGACCGGGCTACTCGAACCAGACGTTCCAGTACGGGTGGTGCCGGGCCGGGTCGACCGTAAAGCCCTTGACGTTGGCCCGCAGTCCCACGGTAACCTCGCCTTCCTGGGTGTAGATGATCGGGGCCTCGGCATGGATCAGCCTCTGCGCCTCCAGGTATATCGCCTCCCGCCGGTCCACGTCTATTTCGCTCCGGCCGGCGTCCAGCAGCCGGTCCACTTCCGGATTCGCCCAGAAGGTGCGGTTTCCGCCCGGTCCGAAGGAACGGCTGTGGAAGATCTCCAGGCCGTAATCCGGGTCCCCTGTCACCGTGGTCCAGCCGAGGAGGAACATGTCGTGCTCGCCCTCGGCGGTCAGGTCCAGGTAGGTGGCCCACTCGAAAACCTGTATGTCCGCGTCGATCCCGACCTCGGCAAGCATTCCCTGCACGACGACGGCGGTGTCGCGCACGTCGGGCCGGTCGTTGGTGGAGTAGATATGGGTGGAAAAGCCGTCGGGGAAGCCGGCCTCGGCAAGCAGCCGGCGGGCAAGTTCCGGATCGTACTCATACTGGGGAAGGGTGCCGGCCGCCGACGACCAGACGGTGCGCGAGAGCGGGGCCGTGCCGGTATTTCCCACACCCTGGAACACCGCCTGCACCAGGGCGTCGGTATCGACGGCATGGCTTATCGCCCGCCTTACGCGGGGATCGTCGAAAGGCGGCTTGCGGGCATTGAATCCCAGATAGTTCAGCCTGAGGTCGGCGGACCGCGCCAGCCGGAGGTTGGGATCGGCCTGTACCCGCCTTATGTCCTGGGGCATCACGTTGATGAGGATGTCGGCCCCGCCGGTTTCCAGTTCGAGGAAGGCCGTCGCCTGATCGGCGATGTAGCGGATGGTGATGTCCTTGATGCGGGGGGCCGGTCCGCGGTAACCGTCGAACCGGGTCAGTTCGATGCTGTAGCCCACGACCATCCGCTCCAGCCGCATCGGTCCGGTTCCCACAGGGTTCTGGGCGTAGGAGGATCCGGCCTCCGTTACCGCCTTCTCGTTGACGATGGACATCGTGGGATGGGCCAGGTTGTTCAGGATCGGGGCGAAGGGGGCAACCATCCGTATCATGACCTCGTATTCGCCGAGGACGTCCACGCCCTCGATGCTCCCGGCGATATGGCTGACGTGCTGGGAGGCGGCGGCCCGGTCCAGGGAGAACTTGACGTCCGAGGCCTTCAGTTCCTCGCCGTTGTGGAAAAGGACGCCCCGCTTGAGGACAAGGCGGAGCCGGGTGGTATTCCCGGCGTCGTCCTGCTCGAAACGGTAGCTTTCGACCAGGCTGGGGTAGGGGACCAGCGTTTCGAAATCCTGGGCGAACAGGGTATCGTATATCTGCATGTATATCTCGGCGGAAGCGGCGGCGTTGATCATCACCGGATCCAGGGTCGGGGGGAACGCGTTGGCGATCACCACCAGGTTGTCCCGGCTGCCGGTCTCCTTCGCCCCGCACCCGGACAGGGCGAAAAGGGCCGCCGCGAGGCAGACGGCAATCAAAAGGTACTTCGTTCTCATACTTTCCTCCATAAATTAAAAACGTTCGGTATCGGGCCAGACCGCTCCGAGGAGTCGCGACCGGATCTTGTGGCGACAGTATACCAAATATGGGTAACCTTGTAAAACCCGGTTGGATGGTATCGGTTGTCCCGGACGACCGTGCGTTGACGTAACCCTTGCGCTCGTCCCGCAATCCGGCGCGGAAAACGTCCGGTCCCGTTCAGGCGGTCGGCCTTTTTTTCATTAATCCGCCCCTCGGCGGATTCGGGTCGTCTTGAACATTTTTCTTCAAACCGTTATAATTCCTGGACATGAGAAAATTCATTTTCGTCTCCGGCGGCGTGTGTTCGGGCTTGGGCAAGGGCGTTTCCGCCTCCTCGATCGGGGCCCTCCTGGAATGCCGGGGGCTGAACGTCCGTATGGTCAAGTGCGATCCCTACATCAACGTGGACGCAGGAACGATGAACCCCTTTCAACATGGCGAGGTCTACGTTACCGACGACGGCACGGAGACCGACCTGGACCTGGGCAACTACGCCCGCTTTACCGCCGGCCGCCTGAGCACGGCGAATTCCGTCACCACCGGCCAGGTCTACAAGGCCGTCCTCGATCAGGAACGGGCCGGGGCCTACCTGGGCAAGTGCGTGCAGGTGATTCCCCACATCACCGACGAGATCAAGTGCCGGATCATGGCCGTGGCCGACGAGGAGGGCGATACCGACGTCGTGATCGTGGAGATAGGCGGCACCGTCGGCGACATCGAGTCGGTGCCCTTTCTGGAAACCGCCCGCCAGATCATCCAGGAGCATGGCAGGGAAAACGCCCTCTGCGTCCATCTCACCCTCATCCTCGAGGTTTCGGGCGGCGAACTGAAGACCAAGCCGACCCAGCATTCGGTGAAGGCGATGCAGGCGATGGGCCTCCAGCCGGACATCCTCATCTGCCGCGCCCCGGACCTGCTGGACGGGGAAACCCGGAAGAAGCTGGCCCTGTTCACCAAT
>WQZW01000238.1 GCA_009780545.1 Treponema sp. | reverse complement strand
GGCCGCATCGCAATATGCAGGCGTTTTTTCCAGTTGGATAGTGTGGTCAGGCTACAGAATGAAGGCAAATTGTACTTCTTCTCTGCTCCAAACTACCTCAAAAGAGTAAATGCTGTCGCCCTGCATCTACCGGCGGCAGACCTTTCTCTTTCCCCCGACCCGTGTTACAATGACTCGTTCCGTAAAAAAACGAGAAGGGGAGCGATATGAGCGAAGTTACATTGACGACCGGCAACTTTGATCAGGAGGTGATGAAGTCGCCGTTACCAGTTTTGATCGATTTCTGGGCACCGTGGTGCGGACCCTGTCGGCAGGTCGGGCCCATCGTGGAGCAGGTTGCCGAAGAATATGCCGGCAGGCTCAAAGTTGCCAAGGTGAACATCGACGAGGAGGCCGGCCTTGCCGAAAAGCACGGCGTTACCTCCATCCCGACTTTCTTCCTTTACAAGAGCGGCCAGGTGGTGCTTCAGCACACCGGCGGCCTCCCGAAACGGGAACTGGAAAACCTCTTCAAGGATAGCCTTTAGTCCAAGCCCAAAGTTCAACCTATCCGTAAGGATAGGTTGAACCCTCCGTCTCAATTGCTATAACGGCCCGGGTTGTTCTGCCTTCCGGGAGTTGCCCCGCTGCTGACGGTTATATACCAGTCCGAAGGCGAGCGGGAATTGTCGTTCCGACTTTCGTCCCTGTTGATGGTTCTGGTCGCCGTGGTTGTCGAACTTTGCACCGCATCCGAGGGGCGGATTCCGATCCCGTCACCGCTCTTCCAGGCTCCGGCCCGAAAGAGGAAGCCGGCGGCATCGGTAAAATGGCCCTTCGACCAGACCGGATCGGCACTTTCCGAAAGTACCAGCGCGTCCAGAACCCGGTCGTCCTGATCCACCAGCCAGATAATGTCGGTCTTGCGGACAAGTTTTCCCGTTCCCGGAACCCAAAGGTCCCGGCCTGAGGGCGAAGCGTTGGCACCTCCTGATTCGGCGAGGTTGCTGCCCAGCTCGTCGATGTTGGCCTCCTCGACCTTGCGTAGGTGGACGGTAACGTATTCCCGGTTTTTCACCTCGACCGGCGGGAATTCGTAGGCCGGCCGTTCGGTGGAATGGCTTGCGATGAACAGCCGAACGGCACCCAGGTTGCCGGCACCAAAGGTCCGTAGCTCGACGAACTCGGCCTTGGGTTTGGTGTACTCGGTCCGCACTTCGTTGATCCGCAGCGGCGGAATTCGCTCGTTCCTGGTGCGGAAGGCGACGACCACGTTGAGGGTATTGCCCTTGCCGTCCACGGCCACGAGGTCGGCGGTTACCTTTTCGCCGGGACCGGGACTGCCGGAAAAGCTTACCCGAACGGTGCTTCCCTCCCCGATTTCCTCGGCCACCAGTTGCTGGCTGAAATGCAGCGAGCCGAGGCTTACCGGCTTCGAGAACCGGAACTCGACCTCGGTTTCCGAAACGGCTTTTGCGGCAACGAATTCGGGCGGCTCGGCAATGCCCAGCACCCGGCTCACGATGTCCCCATTCCCCGAAACGCAGGACGGCAACGCCCCGGCAAGGATCAGCATTCCCCAAAGAAAAAACGGTCTGGCGGTTTTCATGTATGTCTCCTTATCCTTCTTACGGTGCGAAAAGGAGAAATGCTTTATTGTACGCGAAGGGTTTAATACTCCGCCCTTTAGGGCGTTAAAAAGGGTGTTAAACCCTGAGACGAATACATTACCTAAACAGCATACCCCGCCATTCATGGCGGGGTATGCTGATCGGGAAAAGTTTTTTTGGGAGAAATTCAAAGCGGCTAAACGATCCCGATTTAAGTTCGGACTTCAACCCGAACGGCTTCCGGTATCGGGATTTGATCAGGTTGCCGGTTCGGTCTTCCGCAAAGAGGGCCGAACCGGCTTGCATCGGTCTAGAAGAAGTAGTAAACGCTGATGGGCACTCTCCAGTTCAGCAACCGTTCCCTTTTGGATCCCGTTTCACCGGCTTTCATTTGGTCGGTGGATTTGATTTCCACGCCGGCGTAGAAGCTCGGGCCCCAAGTCGAGCCGACCCTGATGTAGGGCGAAAGGTAGAAATCGAACATGGAGTTGGCTCTCTTCGCATCGGCATAGACTACCTCGGAGCTGTAGCCGGCACCGATGCCGAGGAAGGCGGTAATTCCGGTGGTTAGCTCGTATGAGGGAAGTACCTCGGCGGTGAACTGGAAGGGCAGGTCAATCGGTTTGCCCTTGTACTCCAGGAGATTGTCCTCGTCAAGCTCGCCCTTGTACTCGCCGCCGAACTTGGCCATGGTCCTGAACCTTACGTTCATCTCCGGGCTTATGTCGAAATTCAAACCAAGCCCGACCGCAATCGGTTTTGACTGGGTTGCGTTTATGTTCTTTTCCACCGCATCGTTTTCCTTCAGGACCTTGAGCTCATAGCTGTAGGGAAGGTGAAAGCCGATCCCCAGATGAGCATCGATGCCGCCGCTGTTGTAACGGAAGAAACCGAAGAGGCTGCCCGGATCGGTGAGCGAGGCTTCGATGAACGGGTCACCATCATCGTCGAAGTATTTTTCTACTTTCTTATCGCCGCCTTGGTAGGTTAGGCCGATGTCGAGGATGTCGAGGCTGACGGCAACCTGTGCGTTAACGCCCAGCAGGACGTCATTGACGGTTTCCCCGCCCGGAATCACCGGAAGGCCGATGTTTACCGCGATTATGTCCATCGGGGCAAACTCGAGGAGCAGGCCTTTGTCGAAGCCGGGATAGAAAGCCTGATTGAAATTGGCCGACAGGGACGCATACGGCCCGTAACCGCTAGCAATTCCGCTTGGTGTCCAGCCCCAGGTGTAACCGGAAGCAATGCGCGCATCGTCGGCCATCGCATAAAAGCCCCAGCGGGTGATTCCGCTCATTCCCCACCAACCGGCGGGATTGGATCCTATGGTCAGCTTGAAGAGGCTGGAAGGCTGCCACCATGAATAGCCGTAAATTTTAATCCCATTCGGATCAAAATCCGGCCAACCGGCGGTATTGTTAAGCCGAAGCCATGCACCGAAGCTGCCCACCGGCGTTTCCGTCGAACCGGACGCCTGCAACCTTAGGGTAAACTCACCTCCTGAGGTGATCAACTCGGAATGCTTTTTGTTGTCGCCGGAGAGGACGTCGGAACCCACGATGGCACCGCCTGAGAAACTCGCTTCCTGGGCGAACACCATGCCGGCCGTCAGAACGAGGGCCGTCAGAACAGGAACAATTTTCTTCATACAATATCTCCTTGAAACCGCTTTGAATAAGGGAGGTAGCTCCACGAGCCCTTTTCCCTTAACCCCTAACTACCGGCCCGGTCACCACGACCTGGCCGATAATTCTATTGTAGTCTACCATGGGGAAATCTGCCAAGCAGATCCAATCCGACTTTGTCGGATTGGATTCGGAGTTTTGCAAAGCAAAACTCCACTCCGCCGGTTGCGGCAACCGGCGGCCTTTGCCGGCTTTGGGATCATTCCAATC
>WQZW01000237.1 GCA_009780545.1 Treponema sp. | reverse complement strand
GGTAACGCAGGGACAGCGGAAGGCCGTAATGGGCAACTACAAGAACCCGAGCCACCATCACAGCGGGGATTGTTGATTGATGGATAAAATGACAAAAAATTTGCCTGTCATAAATTCTATTGTTATCACTTCATGTTTAGCTTTAGTGTTGATCATATGGATATCAATAGATGAATTTGACAGCAGGTTTGATGTTTCAATACAAAGCCGTATGGATTCAGTACATTACCTGACCGTGATTTTTGAGAATCGTGCCATAGTAAAAAATTTTAGAATCGATCCGCTCAGTTGGTCTTTTCGACAAGTCAGAGCTCGATATGAAAAACGTATAAGAGAAGATAAGCGTGTATTCTTCACTTTTCAATTAAGAGAGAGCAAAAATGCATCTCCTGTTTGGGAGGAAGTCTTTTATTTTCCCGATGGCGGGATAGACATACTTAGCGCAAGAGGGGGTCTTGTTATTGACATGGTATTTTATAGGGAAGGAGACGAAATCAAATATTTTATGACTGGACCGTAATGTACTTGTTCTGAAACTGAAGTTTCTGAACAACTCTAATGCAAAAAGTAGAATGAAAAATTATCGTAAAAAGAGCAAGCATCGTTTAACGGGCGGTAATTCACGCCGTCCTGTTCGGGCAGTTGCGGTTCCGCCGCATGCGTAAATTAGAAAAGACACAAGGAGCGTGGAATGAAAATAGTGACGGTATTATTACTGGCCGCAGTAATAGTAGTAATGGTAATTACCACGACATTGGTAACGGCTTGCGCAACTACGAAGGAGAACGCAAAGCCCGAAAGCTTTCTTGAAACGGTGGAAGTGCAGGCCGGAACATTTATGTTCGGCAGACACGGCGATGCGGAAGGCGGAACGTTGACCGAAGTGAAAGAATCGTTTCACATCGGCAAATACCCGGTAACGCAGGGACAGTGGAAGGCGGTAATGGGCGAAAACCCTAGCGGCTTTGACGGGGAAAACGCTTACAGCTATGGAAGCTACGACTACAAGCCCGCAACCGTGAAGTTCAACCGTGAGAATCTGCCGGTGGAAACGGTAAGTTGGTACGACGTGCTGGTTTTCGCAAACAGGCTGAGCGTGAGGGAAGGATTGAAGCCGGCGTACCGAATCGAAGGGGAAACTGATCCTGCGAAATGGGGCGAGGTGCCGATGAGTTCCAACAAGGAATGGGATGCGGTGGACATAGTCGAAGGCGCAAACGGATGGCGCTTGCCGGCCGAACGGCAATGGGAATTCGCGGCGAAAGGCGGAACGAAAGCGGCCGGCTACAAAGGCGACGAAAGCGACACCTACTTTCTGTTTTCCGGAAGCGACACTGCCGGTGAGGTTGCGTGGTACGGAGAGAACGGCGATTTAAGAACGCATGAAGTCGGCAATAAGAAAGCGAACGAACTGGGGCTGTACGACATGAGCGGTAATGTCTGGGAATGGTGCTTCGATACGTGGGATTACTCCGACAATTTCCGTGTTCTTCGTGGCGGTAGTTGGGAAGATTGGACGGAGAACGTCCGTTTGGCCTACCGGAGCTACCTCGTCCCGCACCTTCGTTACGGGTACATCGGCTTCCGGTTGATGCGACCTTAGTTTCGGTTCCGCCGATGACGCAAAAGTATCAATCACCATGGATCGATATCCGGCACCTTACGGATCCTTCCACCCAAAACTCTTCCGCTGAATCGCCGATTCCCCAAACCGGGCCAACAACTTCCGATGCTCCAGGGTCGGGTACCCCTTGTGTCGTTCGTAACCGTATTGCGGGTAAAGCGTTGCGTAATGGGACATAAGCCGGTCCCTGGCGGTCTTTGCCAGGATGGAAGCGGCCATTACCGCAGGGAACTTCCCGTCGGCCTTTGCCTCCGCCCGGCAGGGCACCGGAAGTTCCGGGCAGAAGGTGCCGTCGGCGATTGCCTGCAAACCTGCCGGCCGGCCGCCGGGAAAAGCCTTCCCGAAAGGCAGTTCCCCCTCGATGCTTTCCGGCCAACCGGGAAGGCATTCACCGGCCGAGCCTTCCAGAACGCCGAAGGCCCGGCCCATCGCCAAAAGACTAGCCTGCAGAATGTTCACCCGGTCGATCTCGGTGTGGCTTGCCCAGCCAACGCCCCAGGCCAAGGCCCCGGAAACAATCGCCGCCCTTGCCTTCTCCCGCCGGCCTTCGCTCAAAAGCTTGGAATCGCCCAGCAGTTCCGTAGGAAAGTCATCCGGCAGAACGACCGCGGCGGCGCAGACCGGCCCGGCCAAAGGTCCCCTTCCGGCCTCGTCCAATCCGCAGAGCAAAAGCTCAGTCCGGCACCGAACCGGAAGGGCTTATCCTGCCCATCGCCTTCCTGAACGCCGCATCCTGCCCTTGGTCCTCGTCCTTGAAGTAGTTGTCCTCGATTTCCTTGGCAGAAAGGCCGACAAGTTCGTGGCTCATGTAGTGGATCCAATGGGAATCGTTGACGGACATCTCGTGCTTCCGGCACCAGTAATCCGGCTGCACCGGAAGCTGGTGGGGACTGTCGTGAAAGTACTTGTAGTCGTGGACGGCGATCTTCAGGTCGCAGCGCGGAATCCCCTGCCCCAGGATGATCCCGGCAAGGTGGTTCATCGTGCGGCCGGAATCGAAGATCTCGTCCACCAGCAAAACCTTGTCCCCAACCCGCAAATGCTCCGGCGAATACGTCCAGCCGTCAACCTGCACCTTTTCCGCATTGGCAACGTCGGTGTACGACCTTGCGACCACCGCGGCATAGTACACCGGCCTCGTCCCCTTGTGCACCACCTTGAAGAATTCGCTGATCACATTGCCCAAATAGGCACCGCCCCGCAGGGAAACATAGATGACATCCGGCCTAAAGCCGTCCTCGTAAATGCGGTTTGCCAGTTTGATGGCATTGTTCCGCATCAGGTCGTATTCAAGGAATTCTTTTATCATAGGATATCATAGCACATCGGGATCGGAGATTCCACGGTAGGAATCCCAAGAGGAAGAATTTTGAAAACTACGGCGGAAACAGGAAAAGGCCGGCAGACAGCCAAGCCCGGGGTAAGCTTCCCGCCAAGGCTGAAACACCGGATGTGTTTCAGCCATTGGCGATTAAGTTTACCCGCAAAAACCAAAGCCGTCCGAAAATCCCCGACAAAGAATCCCTTACACGGCCATTTCTTTCTCGTAGATCGCCGTAAGCGAATCCTGCAAAACCTTGGAGAAATTGACGTGCCTGGATTCGGCAAAGGTGTTCAGCCATGCCGGGATGGTCAGGTTCTTCCGCACGGAATTGTTGCCGTACTTTTCCGCATAGGCATCCATGTCCAGGACGATCATGCTGACAAATCCGCCCGGTTCGACCGCGACCTCGCCGATCGCACTTGCCTTGGGAGCCGGCTTGCCGTCCTCAAGCTCGTCCAGCACCCAGCCAGAAGCGGCATCGGTTCCCATCAGGATCGCCTCGGCCAGCGTATCGCCTTCGCTTACGCAGCCGGGCAGATCG
>WQZW01000236.1 GCA_009780545.1 Treponema sp. | reverse complement strand
GGACAGCGAGATTATTCACCCACCACTTTCATTGGTATTTCATAATATCGGCCGGAATACATTAAATTCATTTACATATAATTACGGAATGAATTTTGTTGGAGCCGGCCTTGGAACATGGGCACTCATTGAAACCGGCATTGATTGGGAGTGGCGTAATATCGCATACAACAATACATGGCTGTCCAATTTAGGACGGCCTGGACTGTATGTCGGTTATGTTCTTCCTGTTTTAACGCCAATTTTGACTTATGCGTCAGGACGCTTTGCAAACAATGAAAGACTTCAAATAACCGGAATGGCTTTGACGCAAACGCTGATGTTATGTCTTGCCATTCAGACACCCTTAAAAATGTTTACCGGCAGGGCTTTGCCCGGTATTGTTACAGAACTCGACCACACAAGGAATCCCGGTACCAATAATTTCAGCAACGAATTTAATTGGATTAACCTGAATCCAATTGGTGGCTGGCCAAGCGGACATACCACAAACGCATTTGCTGCGGCGGCAACAATATCGAAGATTTATTACGAAAGGAAATGGTTGAAGGTGGCCGTATTTTCCTATGCCGCCTTAATCGGATTCGGCACCACATTGGACGTGCATTGGATGTCGGAAGCGGTAGCAGGTGCTTTAATCGGATACGCAATCGGCAGCAGCGTGGGCAAAAGTTATAAAGATTTATTGGAAAATAGATCAAATAACAATTTGCCTGAAAACAATGTATCGTTTTATTGCTATCCAAATAATATCGGTGTAATAATAAGACGTTAATGAATTTATCATTGGGTAAGAGGCATATTTTTAACATGTTAAAGTTTAGTGCCATTATATTGTTAATCTTCTGTAATATTGGAATGTTGGTATCCTGTGCAAGTTTACATGCCTACATCATTGTATTGACAACTGAATATGACGGGAATATAGTTATTGAAAATGAAGAAAATGTGGCATTATTTCTGGAAAATATAATTCAAAATCATGCCGATTATTCAATAATGGCATTTAATAGAAAAGCAATATCGTATAAAGTAAAAAAAACACACAACACTACGCATAGTTTTTATGTGATATATACTGCTGATGGAATTTATCATACTCTAAGTTTTTCTGCTACAGGAAAATGGGCCACATCAAAAGGTGCATGGGCCATGGATACCGAAAGCGATATTGCGTCATATATTGATTATTTGGATGAAAACAATAAATGGGAAGTTGAGGAAATCATGACTAATAATGGTATAAGTACACTGTTGACAATCACTAATGTTTTATTAAAATTAAGAGGCGATACGACATGGTATTTTCGTTCAAAAATAAACAATGATGATAATTATGACAACTGTAATACGGCATTATTGGAAACATTAGTAGAGAACGAATGATTAAAGGATATTAAAATATCCCCGCTATGAACGGCGGGGAATTAAATCCCAAGAGATTAAATCCAGATGCCGAGGTTTAATCATTGCTACTTACCCGTTTCTACGGAATGAAGTGAAATTAAAACCAAAGGGAACCGCTGAATTCCCATTTAACCGGCGATTCCCTAACCTTCCGTTTTCCTGTGTCTTTTCCGCAGGTCCCGGAGCTTCTTCCGCAGGGATTCGGCGAGGCGGAAAGCGCGGTAGGGCAGGGGTTTGGCGGGAAAGTCCCAACTGCCGGGGCGGTGGACGATCTTGCCGCCGAAGCCGGTCTTGAAGCGGTACAGGCCGACCATCGGGTGGTCGGGATCCGCATCGGGCGGGATGCCGAAGAGGTCGTACTCGGCGCAGCCTGCGGCCTTGGCGTCCCGCATCGCCCGCCATTGCAGGGCGTAGGGGGCCATGAGGTTCCGCTTGAGGTCGGCCGACGCACCGTACAGGTAGGTCGCCGTCGATCCTCGGTGCAGGACGACGATGCCGGCAAGGCAGTCGCCCTCATGCCGGGCCATGTACAGCCGGAGCGTCACTCCCGATTCCCCGGCCGCCCGCTCGAAGAGCCTCCGGTAATAGCCGATTCCGTGGACGGCGATTCCGTCCCGCCTTGCCGTCTTTTCCAATAGCCCGTAGAAAAGGCCGAGATCCGTCTCGGGATTGCCGACCGAAACGGTAACCCCGCGTTTACCGGCAAGGGCGACGTTGTACCGCCATTTGGGTTTCATGCCGGCAAGTAGCTCCGCTTCGGAGGGGGAAAGGCTTACGATGACGGTGTCCGGGGCCTGGATGTCGGCGGAGGCACGGCGGAACGGGGCCGGAAGGAGAAGGCCCGGCAGGTTTTCGCTCTGCCAGGGCGGGTCGAAGCGAATAAAGCAGGTGCCGGCCGGCAGGAAGGCGACGAGGGAGCGGGCAAGGTCGGCAAGGGAGCGGCCGGCATCCTCGGCGGGGAGGCCGGCCGGAAGTTCCGGCCCCCAGGGAACGTAGGCCATGCCGAAACCCGGGGCCAGCCTTCGCAGCAGCACCAGCAGGGGAGTTTCTGCGCCGAAACTGGCCCGGCTCAGGGTGAAGGCTTTTGCCTCCCAGCCGAAGTCCGACTTGAACTTTCCCCACAGCGGCGACTGGAGGAAGGAGGCCGAGTTCCGGCAGGCGGAAAGCTCGGCGGGGCGTATTCCCGTCATCCCCGGCCCTTCAGTTTACCTTGCCTTCCCCGATGATGCCGGTACGGACCGGCCTTCCCCCAAGGCAAAGGTTCCTTCCGCCGGATTGCACGGCAAAACCGCTCACCGTGATGGGAAAGCCGAAGAAGCGGTCGATGTCGATTTCCGCGGGAACGGCTTCCGGGCCGGCGCCTTCCGGCAGAAGCCGGGTTCCGGGTTCGGCATCGCCGGCATCGAGGACCTCGCAGCGTTCGGCCGGCGTTCCGTCCTCGGCCTTCCCTCCCTTGTCGCCGGCGGCAAGGAGCATGCCCCGGGAGAGAATCCCCCGCAGCTTCGCCGGCTTGAGGTTGTAGGCCACGATAATCCGCTTGCCGAGCAGCTCCTGTTCGGCATAGAAAGCGACCAGGCCGGAAACGATGGTCCGTTCCTCGACCGTTCCGTCTTCCTGAGGTCCCAGTTCCAGGCCCAGGACGTACAGCTTGTCCGCATTGGGATGCCGTTCCACGGTTTTGATGCGGGCAACCCGCAGGTCGAGGGTTTTCTCGAAAACCGCCTCTTCCGCAACGGCGCTTTCGCCCGAAACGTTAGTTTCGGCCTTCGGTTCCGACTGCTTGGCCGGTTCGGCCCTGTCTTCCAGCTTGCCGGAAAAACGTTCCCTGAATTCATCCATCTGAGTATCCTCCAGTTTGGCGAAAAGCACGCCCGATTCGATTGTTGCCGTTCCGGAAAGGCCGGAAGGCCGGCCGAGGTTCTCCCAGCGGAGGAACCGGTCCGCATCCTCCCCGAAAAAGCCCGCGACGCGGCGGGAAGTGTCCGGCAGGAAGGGTTCGACCAGGATGGCCAGGTCCCGGACGACGAAGGCCAGGTCCCGGATCGTCGCCGCCGCCTTCGGCGGATCCTCGGTCCGCATCCGCCAGGG
>WQZW01000235.1 GCA_009780545.1 Treponema sp. | reverse complement strand
TTTACCTGATGCGGGTGAATTTCCTATCCATTATGGAAATGACATATAGAGACAAGCTTATCATGGGTAATTCGTATGCTGGCAGGCGGAACGTTTCCAATTCGCATATGGGACTTATCGGCATCGGCTTCCTGCGGCACGACGATCTCCTTTTCGACTACAGAACAATCCTGCCGAACAAGACAAACGACGACAGCGCCGGAATGTTTTACATTCCTATTGTCGCACCCGAAGAACGGGACTACGGCTTTTATTCCTTTCTGGATTCGGCTCCGGAATTCGGAATCATCCGGGCGATCCGCTGGAACAGAAACGGCATAAGGGTAAACGATCTACTTGTAGACAGCGAGGCCTACGCTCTGGGCCTTCGCCCCGGCAGCATTATCACGCAATTCGACGGCGAATCCGCCCGCTCGTTTTCTCAGGACGAAATAGCGAACCCGTACTTTTACGACCGGTTCACGGAATTCACGGCACGCATCGACGGCGTTGAGGTTGTTTTAAGGCGGGAACGGTGAGGGCGCATTGATGTCCCTCAATCCCGCAAGTTGTAGAAAAGGAGAAGGAGAGAAATGATGAAAAAAACATTTTCGGTATGTACCGCTTGCCTGTTGCTTCCGGTGTTCGTGCTGGCAACCGCATGCACGAACGGTTTCGCCCCGGCGTATTGGTCGGACGGGTTGGCCATACCCTTAGCGCTTGAAGAAGGAAACCTGGTGGTGGAGGCAACGATAGCGGGCATATCCGGCAGGTTTATATTCGACACGGCGAAGGATATTTCCTACGTCCCCGAAGCGCGTACGGGTTTTACGCTGTCAAGGACGAAAATATTTGACGGCACGAACTATGTACGCACCGGAAAATACAGGATGGGGAACGTGGATTTCGCCGACGGCAGCGTAAACACCGGTGCCCGGCTGGTAAAAAAAGGAATCAAAGGAGGAATGCCGTTGGCCTACGAGGGCATTCTGGGACGCGACATTTTCGCCGGCTACCTGGTGGAACTGTCCTTTTCCGAAAACAGGATTGTCCTGCATGCACAAATCCCCGACCGTTTCGCCCGGGCACCGGTCCTCCCGGCAATCCAGGGCCGGGAAAGCGCAACGGTTTTTGCCGTAAAAATCGACGGCGAGGAATTCCCTATGACGGTCAGTACCGGGCTTGCTTCCGCCCTGCTGTTCCCCGAATCGATTGCGCGGAATCCGGCCACGGGCAATTCCAGGCGCATAGCGTCCAACGGCAGGGACGGTGATTTTTATCTCGTTCGGACCAATTCCGTGTCGGTCAAGGACCTGGAATTTAACGGCCGGCTTGTCATGAGCAATTCGCGGGCCGGAACGGGAGATCCCTCGAACGCCGCCGTCGGGCAAATGGGCACCGGCTTTATGCGGCACTACGATTTTCTGCTGGACCAAAGGGCCGCCGGTTCCCCCGAAGGAATACGTTATATTCCGATCACCAAGCCCGAAGAAAGGGATTACGGATTTTATTCGCCGCTCGATGCGGTACCGGAATTCGGAATTATCGCGACCGGCTGTTCCTGCGGATGCCTCATGGACTACGGCTGCTGCGGTGCCGACATGGAAATCCGCTCGGTTCTGATCGACAGCGAGGCGTACGCGCTGGGCCTGCGCCCGGGAATGACGGTGCTGAGTCTGGACGGAAAACCGGTAAGCTCCCTCCCGCCGAATTCCGTGACGGACCCGTACCTTTTCGACCGGCTTACGGAATTCACCGCCCGTATCGACGGCGTTGAGGTTACGCTAAGGCGGGAACGGTAAGGGGGAACGGACAAAGAGAACCGCTGAACTCCTTGTTCGGCAAACGCTCCCTAATCGAGCGGCAGACCACCGACCGGGACCACTTTGTTCCCGTCGCGGCAGAAGTCTGTCCGGGCGGTAATCGCAAGGCTATTGCGAAAATTGTCGACATTTCGAAAAATCACTGTTATAATATTCTCGTTCATTGGATTCGCCGTAGTTGTAGTGCGGTGCTCGCATTCGGGTTACATTCTTGTGTGGTCCAGGAACGCAGGATAAGTGAGGTGGTTTTATGGATAGACATGTCGATAAGTCCAGGGAAGTACTGGAGTTGGCCCAAAAAATGGAGGCATCGGGGTTTACGGAGGCGGAGATGGCCGTCGTTCTGGGCATAGACGAAGGCTACCTCGATACCTTGAAAAAGGCTTACCGGGAGCACGGCGTGGAAGGTCTTTCGCACGGCAACGAAGGCCGGAAGCCGGGAAACACGCTTGACGAGGAGCAAAGGCTGCGTATCATCGCGCTCAGGCGGAAATCGGGCTTTTCGGACATGAGCATACGCCATTTTAGGTCGGAGCTTCTGCTGAAAGAAGGCATTGACATAAGCTATACGACGCTTTCGAACTTGCTGAAGTCCGAGGAACTGGGACCGTCCGCCAGATACGCCGGCGCCTTCGCAAGGGCCGAACATCCCGGCGATCTGGCAATTCTTTTCGCGCGCCCCGGCGACTGGCTTGGGAACGGGGGCGCAACGGTCCTGCACGGGCTTGTCGACGACGCGACAGGACGCATCGTCGGCCTGGACCTGCGCAAGGCCGAATGCCTGGCCGGATACTTAAGCGCGCTGCGGCAAATGATGAAAAACTTCGGCTGCCCCGCACTTGTGGCGACGGAAAGGGCCGAGATACTTTTCGGCCATAAGGACGTAAAAGGAAACCCGACCGAACAGACGCAGTTGGGACGCATCGTTTCCTGGAACATGGGCTGCGAGGTCTCCGGATGCGGAAACCTCCGCAATGCCCTTCGCCGCGTCAACCGACTGCTCGACTCCCTTTTGCCCTTCGTGTCCGGGCGGCTGCGGGCGCTGGATGCCGATGGGTGCGGGAAGGCCAACCGCTATCTTGAACTTACCGCCGCAGCTTACAACTACGATAATGCCGTTGCGTCGATTTGGAATAACTCGGTTTATGTGTCGGCGGAGGATTACGATATAGATATGGTCTGTGCTTATCGCCATAGGGTCGTAATGGAAAAGGACAACGTTTTTTTCTTTGGCGATCTTGTTTTCAAGACCAATTCCGATGCCCAACCCGAAGGGCAGGAAATCGAATTTGTTTTTGGCGAACCTGCGATTATGAAGGCGCATTTCGACGGCCGCTATGAGCCGGTTTCCTGCATAGGGAACCGGAACCATGACAGCATAATCCGAGACGGCAAGGCGCTTGAGATTCTTCTGCACGATTACTGCCTTACCGATCCGGGCACCGGGGAAAAGTAGTCCTGTATATAAGGAAGAAAAAATCGCAAGTGAATTTTGCCGATAACGGCCGAAAATCGGTTGTGAATTTCCCTATTTTTGCCCAAAAATCGCTGGTTAATTTTGCCGTTTTAGCAGGAAAATAGCCCGTGAATTTCTCGAAAAGAGGCCGAAAATTGCAAGTGAATTTTGTCCATTTTGCGGGAAAATCGCAAGTGAACTTTGTTTTTTTTGTTAAATTTTTCTTGACAACAAAAAACATGTCTGCTAGGCTT
>WQZW01000234.1 GCA_009780545.1 Treponema sp. | reverse complement strand
CAGGAATTCTCGAAGAGCAAATTAAAGCCGGGTGCTACAGCTTGCTCGACGTATTCCGAAAAATCCGCGTCAGGTACATTCCGCTACGTTACACGGTTTTCGCCGACGAGGTTGTCCGCGGGGTGAACACGCCGCAGGAGTACGCCGCCCTTTTGCAGCAAAATCGCCGGCCGCCCATTATCGCCGTGTGCGGTGTACAGAATTCCGGCAAGACAACGTTGCTTGTCAACATTATTCCCCTTTTGAAAAAATGCGGTCTTCGCATTGCGGCGGTCAAACACGACGGGCACGATTTTGAAGGCGACGTTCCGGGAACGGACAGCTACCGTCTACGCGAGTCCGGCGCGTACGGCGTGGGCATTTACTCATCCCGCCGCTATATGATCAACGGCGAGCGAACGGATCTAAGCCCCGATTTTTTTGCGCCGTTTTTTGCCGATGCCGACCTCATACTGTTGGAAGGCGGCAAACACGGCGCGTATCCAAAAATCGAAGTCGTGCGCTCCGCTATTTCGCGGCATCCGGTAAACAAAGGCGCCGACCTTCTCGCCATAAGTTCGGACATCGATCATGCGGTCGAGGGAATTCCCGTTCTGCGACTCGATGATTACGAAGGAATCGCCGCACTGATTATCCGCCATTGTGCCGTGTTATAAAAAACAAAAAAATTAAACCACGAATTTCCCGCTCTCCATGGACATCTCCTTCAGGGATTCCGCCCTACTTTTCCACCAATAGCAAATACTCCTGTAAATAAATCTCCCGGCCGGAAAGATTACGGCTTCCCCTGTAGACGTTGTACCGTGTTTCCATCACCTCGACCCGGCCGATCTCCTCCAGCGTCCGCCGCATCTGACCGATGTCGATGAAGCCCTCGGAGTTGAAGGAGATCAGCACGTACTTGGCCCTGATTCCGGCAACCAGGGAGGCCAGTGCCGGCAGGGCCTTTTTCGCCTTGTTGTAGTCGGAGCGGTTCCAGGTTTCCGGGATGCCGGAAACCTTGCTCAGCCTGGCCGGTTCCCGGTATTCGTTGATGAGGTTCAGCATGAAGTAGTTGGAACCGTAGGGATGCTGGTTGTAGGGAGGGTCTAGGTAGGCCAGGTCCACTTCCGGCACCTCGGCGATTACACGGTTGGCGTCTCCGGTGAGGACCAGCGTCTCGCAGTCGAAGTTGCTAAAGACGGGAAAGGGCAGGCGGATCTCGCCGGCAATCCGTTCCATCGCGTCCCGGCTTTTCCCCCCGAACTGGCCGATGCCGGTGGACTTGTTCTTGTAAAAACCCTTGAACACGCCGGCGGTATTCACATGGACCGAGGCTTCCGAGAACAGCGGGGCCAGGAAGAACTTCCGTTCGGCTTCCGGCAGGGCGTCGATCAGCCGGCGGACGGTGTCTATGTAGCGGGCGTTCCGGCCGGTGTAGAAAACCCGTTCGCCGGGAAGGATGTTCCGGTCGTCCCTCGGGGCGTACAGTCTGCCGATAATGCCCTCGACCGGCCGCTTTTCGGCCTCTTCCGTCAGCCAGCGGTGGCGGTCGGCAAGGGCGCGGAGGTCCAGGCCGCTTTCGTTGGCCAGATAGCAGGCGTTCACCACGGCGGAGTACTTCTCCAGGTCGTTGGCGATAAGGAGGTCGGCGAACCGCTTGCAGTACCGGGCCACGATGCCGGAACCGCTGAACACGTCGAAAATCCGGAGCCTGGACTTGCCGGTCCGCGCCTGCACCTTTCCGATAGCCCGGCCGATAAATTCCAGGAGGGAACGCTTATTTCCAAGGTAGGTGATAAGCTGCTGAGTTAGGTATTCTTTCTTTTCATCCATAAGTTACGTTAATTTGATGGCAAGGTTAGGTTCGACAAGGTTGCGGTCGTGTTTTTGAAGGAAGCCCGTCCCGAGGCCGGGACGGACACGGGGAACTATCCCGAGAAAACGGTGAGCTGACAGTTCCCTGGTCGGTTTACCGCCCTTGGGCGATGACGTTGGCGATAAGGGCCTGACAACGCCCGCAGCCGGTTCCGGCCATGGTCGCTTCGCCGACCTTCTCCACGGTGTCCGCCCCGGCCTTCACCGCATCGACCACCGCCTGAAGCGACACCGACATGCACGAGCAGACTGAGCCGAGAATCCGGTCGAGATGCTCCTTGCACCCGGCGCACTCCCCGCACACGCCCGCATCCTTCTTCAGCTCGTCCGCCGTGCGGGCCCCGCCGACCATCGCCTTTCGGATGGAGATGTAGCTGACGGAATTCTTTTCACATACAATCATATCACCTGCCATGATAACTCCTTGATCCTACGAACCGATTGTTTACACCCGTAGGTTGGAAAAGTATATCCATTACGCCCGAAAGGTTCAAGAGTCGATTTGATTTTATCGGATTGGTCCGGAAGAAAACCCCGATTGGTCCGCCATCCTTCCGGTGCCGGCCTCGGAATCTTCGCACTTACGATGAGCGGGCGGGTAGAGCTTTGCTTCGCAAAGCTCCAAGGCCAGTCTGCCTTCGACAGATTGGCCCCCCGCATGGCTTAGTTCTTCGGGAAGTAGCGATCGAGCAGGCCCTGGAAAGCCTTGCCGTGACGGGCCTCGTCCTTGCACATCTCGTGCACGGTGTCGTGGATCGCGTCGAGGTTCAACTGTTTTGCCTTTGTCGCCAGGTCCAATTTCCCCTGGGTGGCGCCATGTTCGGCATCTACCCGCATCTGGAGGTTCTTCCTGGTGGAAACGTCGACGACCTCGCCCAGCAGCTCGGCAAACTTCGCCGCATGCTCGGCTTCCTCGAAGGCGATCCGCTTGTAAGCCTCGGCCACTTCCGGAAAGCCCTCCCTGTCGGCCTGGCGGCTCATCGCAAGGTACATCCCGACCTCGGTGCATTCGCCGGCAAAGTTCTGCCTCAGCCCCTCGACGACTTCCTGGTCGACACCCTTGGCCACGCCGATACGGTGCTCGTCCGCGAACACCTTCCCGGTCCCGCCCTGCTCGACAAACTTGCTTGCCGGAGCCTTGCACACCGGGCAGCCTTCAGGCGGCATCGATCCCTCATGGACGTAGCCGCACACGGAACAGACAAATCTTTTCATTGATCCCTCCAAGATAACAGTTTGGCAACTTCCGTCACCTTGTATGAATATAACATAGAAGGGAAATGATAGCAATACAAGCAAGTAAGAAATCGGAAGAATTTTGAATTACTACGGCGGAGCTATGTAAGGGCCGGCAGACGGCGAAGTCCGGGGTAATCTTCCCGCCATGTGGAAACGCTAGGCGCGTTCCCACCGTTGGCGATTAGGGAACCGCCGATCTCATAAGGAATTCGGCGCTTCCCTTTGTTTCTACTCCACTTCGTTCCGTAGAAACGGTTAAGTAGCACCGCCGCTTGGGTCCTCTGCTGCCAGGCCGATGTCGAGTCTCACAAACAAATAGGACACCCGCCTCGTGGTAGAATGGGTTAGCAAACAAACTCATTCGCAGGAGGAAGCGCCGTTTTAGGCGCGACGGGTGTCCATGAAAATACTATCATTG
>WQZW01000233.1 GCA_009780545.1 Treponema sp. | reverse complement strand
CCCGTTTCCTCGATCTCCGCCTTGATCGCCTGGAGGGAAACCTTTGCCGGGTCGAATTCCACGACAACCTTTTTCTCGTCCGCCGATGCCGACACGGAAGAAGCTCCCATGTCGGTCAGTGCGGTGACGACGCTTTTCTCGCAATGCGAACAGGACATTCCGTCCACGGACAACGTGATCTTTTCCATATAACTCTCCTTCTTGCTGCCGATCATTGTACCGGAACCTAAGTCGCCGGCACATCCACCTTCACCGCCCTCAAACGGAGGGCGTTGGAAACCACGGAAACGGAGCTTGCCCCCATCGCAAGGGCGGCGATCATCGGGTTCAGGAGCGGGCCGCCGGCGATGTGCCAAACGCCCATCGCAATGGGAATGCCGATGATGTTGTAGATAAAGGCCCAGAACAGGTTCTGCTTGATGTTGGCCATGGTCTTTCGGCTCAGGCGGATTGCGGCGCAGACGCCGGTCAGTTCGCCCCGCATCAGGACGATGTCCGCCGATTCCATGGCGACGTCCGTCCCGCCGCCGATGGCGATGCCCACGTCGGCGCGGGCCAGGGCCGGGGCGTCGTTGATGCCGTCGCCGACCATCGCCACCTTCCGCCCGCCTTCCTGCAAACGCCGCACCTGCTCGGCCTTTTCCTCCGGCAGCACCTGGGAAAGCACCCGGTCGATTCCGGCCTGCTCGGCAATTGCCTTTGCGGTAAGGGCGTTGTCGCCGGTGATCATCACGATGTCGATGCCCATCTTGCCGAGCATGGCCACGGCGGAACGGCTTGTCGGCTTGATGATGTCGGCCACGGCGATGATCCCGGCCGGTTTGCCGTCCACGGCAAGAAACATCGCCGTCTTGCCTTCGCCGGAAAGCCGGAGCGCGGCGGCGGCAAAGGCCGAACCGTCGATGCCCTTTTCCGCCATCAGCCGTTCGTTGCCGATCAGCAATTCCCGCCCGGCAATCTCGGCGGCAATTCCCTGCCCGGAAATCGCCAAAAAACCGGACGGCTCGACCGGAACGATGCCCCGGGCCCGGCCTTCCTGCACGATGGCCTGACCCAGCGGATGCTCCGACCTGGCCTCGGCACTTGCGGCCAGCAGCAAAAGATCTTTCTCGGAAAAGCCCTCGCCGGAAACGATGTCGGTAAGGTGTGGCCGGCCTTCGGTAACGGTGCCGGTCTTGTCCAGCACCACGGTCCGCACCGAGCCGGCCGCCTGCAGCGAATCGCCGCCCTTGATCAGGATGCCGTTCTCCGCACCGCGGCCGGTTCCCACCATGATCGAGGTCGGCGTTGCCAGCCCCAGGGCGCAGGGACAGGCTATCACCATAACGGTGATGAAGATGCGCATGGCAAAACCGGCCGATTCCCCGCCGAGGAAGTACCAGCCCAGCGAAGCCAGAACCGCCAGGGCGATCACCGTGGGAACGAACTTTTCGGCAACGAGGTCGGCAAGGGCGGCGATCGGCGGCTTCGATGCCTGGGCGTTCTCCACCAGGGCGATGATCCGGGCCAAGGCCGTGTCCTTTCCCACCCCGGTCGCCCGGTACTTGATCGCCCCGTTCCGGTTGATGCTTGCCCCCACGATCCGATCCCCCGGCTTCTTGTCCACCGGCATGCTCTCGCCGGTCAGCATCGACTCGTCAACGCCGGTTTCGCCCTCGATCACGATCCCGTCAACCGGCATCTTCTCCCCCGGCCGCACGATCACGATATCCCCGACGACCACTTCGTCGATGTAAACCTCGACCTCAAGCCCGTTCCGCACCACCGTCGCCGTTTTCGGGGCCAGGGCAACCAGCTTGCGGATCGCCTCGCCGGTTTTGCCCTTGCTCCTGGTCTCGAAAAATTTCCCCAAAACGATCAGGGTGAGGATGACCGCCGCCGTCTCGAAGTACGGCTCGCTCATTCCGCCTGAAAAAACGTTGTCGATGGCGAGGTACAGGCTATACAGAAAAGCCGTCGCCGTTCCCATGCCCACCAGCGTGTCCATGTTCGCGCTGCCGGAAAACAACGCCTTGAACCCGCGAACGTAAATCCCCCGATTGACGATCAGAACCGGCAAAACCAGGAGCATCTGGATGAGGGCATTTGCCGCCGGATAGTGCATGGGATTGAAGTTGATGAGATAGGGGCCATGGGCGGAACCGGCCATGTGGGGAACCATCAATCCCAACGCCTCAAGCAGCATGGGAGCCATGGCGATGATAAAAACCGGAACGGTGAAAGCCGCCGAAACGAGGAACCGTCGCCACATGGCCTTGGTTTCCAGTGCCTTCCGTTCGGCCTGCACGTCCACGGCCTCTTCCTCGACCGCCCCGTACCCGGCCTTCCGGATCGCCTTGAGCACCTCGACGATGGAAACCGCCTCCGGATTGTACGTTACCCGGAGCTTTTCCGTGGCGAAGTTCACCGAGGCCTCGGCCACCCCGGCGATCCTGCCGGAAACCTTCTCGATTCGGGCGGCACAGGCCGCGCAGGTCATTCCCTGTATCTTGAAAACCCGCTCGGCGGCCGGCACCTCAAGGCCGTAACCCGCCTTCCGCACCGCCTCGGCAATGTCCTGCAGCGAGAGAAGCCCCGGATCGAAGCCCACGCTGAGCCGTTCGGTGGCAAAGTTCACCGAGGCCTCGCTGACCCCGGCCAGCTTGCCCACCGTCCGCTCGACGTTCCGGGCACAGGCCGCACAGCTCATCCCGGAAATCTTTACGATTGTATTCATTGCATTAAACCTGACTTATTTTAGTAGGTAATGGGCGGATTGTCCAGGTCCGAAGATCGAAAAAGGTCGCCCATTCCCAACCGGTGGCACGAACCGTACTGCCGCATCGGTTGCTATTTCTTTCCAAGGATGTATAATAGGGAAAAGTCAGGAAAGCACCGATCAAATCCCGATGTCGGGATCGGTTCGTACCAAAGTCGAACCGAGGTCGGTGTTATGCTCCTTTAAGTTGGTTTGTTGTACATGGAATTGCATAATTCCATTTCTAAGGAACATTCGGATGTGGACCTTCGGTCTGCAGACTGCAGTCCGCGTCCGCCTCTGCGTGGGGTGGGAACTGCCGAATTGTGGATCCGCGGTTCCCCGGGATAGCGGGAAGGAGGCCGAGCATGGCACTTAAGGTACTGATCGTCGACGATTCCATGGTTATGCGGAACACGATGAAGACGATCCTTGGGCATATGAAAATAGCCTGCGAGTTTGTCGAGGCTGCGGACGGGACCGAGGCGCTGGTCAGGCTGGCGGAAACCAAGGTCGAACTGGTTCTCCTGGACTGGGATATGCCCAAGCTTTCCGGCCTGGAGTTCCTGATCAAGATCAGGAGCGTGGAACGGTTCAAGGCGCTGCCCATCATTATGGTTACCGGCAAGACGGAGCGGGAGCATGTGATCGAGGCCATACAGCACGGCGCCACCGACTATGTCACCAAACCGGTCAGCCAGGAAGTCCTCATCGAGAAACTGCTCCGCCTGCCCCTGTTCAAGGGCTACAAGCCGGCAGGCTGATAGGGAAGGACTGATTAAATCCCGATGCCGGGATTTAATCAGTCCT